>CAYNOZ010000001.1:0-52890 GCA_964398955.1 uncultured Thermococci archaeon
CCCTCAGAACGGAGAGGATGTCACAAGATATAAAGACTATAAAATTTCAATAATCGTAATAGATTTAAATTGAGAAACTTTTAGATTATTTGATGACGTTGGAACTTAATTTTCATAAAGGAACTATCACTATAGATGGCGATTTTAAGGTTCCTAATTCTGTGTGGGATGATAGATCAGGTCGTTATAGAAGTGAAGCTCTTAATTACCGTGATATTATTGAATATTTGGAAAGATCTGGTATTGATTTTTCGGATAATGTTTTGGATTTGTTGAATGATTCTTCTTCTTTTGAGGGGATGAATTGTGTTGAGCTTAGAGATTATCAGATTAATGCTTTAAATAGTTGGAAGAATGATCGGGAGGGAGTTGTAGTGCTTCCAACTGGTTCTGGTAAGACTTATGTTGCTTTGAAGGCTATTCAAGATCTTAAGTGTTCTACTTTTGTTGCGGTTCCTACTCTTGATCTGGTTGATCAGTGGAAAGAAGAAATACTTTCCAAGATACCCAATGCTGATATAGGTATTTATACGGGGAATAAAAAGGAATTAGGAACTATAACAGTTTCTACGTATGATTCTGCATATATATTTGCTGAGAATATTGGTAATAGATTCGAATTTATTATTTTTGATGAAGTTCATCATTTACCGTCTGAAGGTTATAAGCAGATAGCTGAATCTTTTGCTTCCCCATATAGAATGGGTTTGACAGCTACATACGAAAGACAGGATAATTTGCATAAAAAATTGCCTCGGTTATTAGGTGGTAAGGTTTATGAGATGAGTACAGATGAGCTTTCAAGTGATTATTTAGCAGAGTTTGATATAGAAAGGATTAGGGTTGATCTGACTCCTGAGGAAAAAGAGAAGTATTTGAAGTATGATGAGAAATTTAAAAATTATTTGAAGAGGTCAAGTATTTCAATGAGTGGTCCTAGTGACTATAAGAAAATTGTTATGAGATCTGGTAATGATCCTAAGGCTTGGAAGGCTATTAAATCTAAAGAAAAAGCTAGAAAAATTGCTTATAATTCTAAAAATAAGATTAAGGAACTTAATAATATTCTTAGAAATAATAAGGATGAAAGAATAATTATTTTCACAAGATATAATGATTTAGTCTATAAAATTTCTGAAAGATTTTTTATTCCAGCTTTAACTCATAAAACAAGTAAAAATGAGCGTCAAGACATTCTAAGAAAATTTAAGAACTCCGTTTATAATACTATAGTTAGTTCAAAAGTCTTAGATGAAGGTATAAATGTTCCTGATGCAAATATAGGAATAATAATGAGCGGTACAGGAAGTTCAAGAGAATTTATACAAAGATTAGGGAGAATATTAAGGCCAAAAGATAAAAAAGCCATTCTTTACGAATTAATCACGAATGAAACTACAGAAGAAAACACCTCAAAAAGGAGGAGACAAAATTCTAACTAAAGACCTGCTAATAACAAAAAAGAACCACCCTGAAATAGAACCTGAATTCGCTGACCTAAAAGAAGATATCAAAATAGCAAGAAAGATTCTAAGAATATACAAAAATAACAATGAAGAACCTTATCACAAAATTGAAAATTCAATTAAAAAACTAGAAAAACATTCAAACTTCAAAATGATAAGAGGATTAAATAAAATACTAAAAAGAAGAACAAATCTCCAACAAAAATTTAAAAATCCTAAAAAGCTTAGATCCTATCTATATAAATCTGGACCAGTTTTAAACTCGAAAAAAAGGGACAAAATTCTAAAAACTGCTTTAAAAAAATTTGACATTAATTGTGAAGAGAATATATCAGAGATTATCTGGTCAGACAGAGAGAAAAACCAAATATTAAAGGAATTCGATTGGATCTCTCCTGTCGAATTACTTAAAGAATATAACCTCTCCCTACTACAAACTCTAATTTTCCAGTCAATAGGACTAGAGTTCACAATAGAGGATAATCTTCAACAAGTGTTCAGAAAAATCAAATATTTAGGTTTAATGTATGAAATAGAGTCAGAAAAACCTAAAATCTACGTAAATGGACCTACTTCTCTCTTTAAAAAAACCAGAAAATATGGAACATCATTAGCCAAACTAATTCCTACAATAATGAAATCCTCCTCTTGGAAAATAAACGCAGATATCGATATAAACAGAAATAACTCTAATAAAACTTACAAATTTTCAATAGATTCTACAAAACAAAATTTATTTCCAGAGAAAAAATTAGAGATAGATAAAGAAACAAAATTTGACTCAAAGACTGAAAGAAAATTCTATAAAGAGTTTAAATTCCTTAAAAAAGATTGGAAAATCTCAAGAGAACCAAAAGTAGTTAAAAGTAACTCATACGCTTTCATACCGGATTTCGGATTCTCAAAATCTAACTTAAAATACTATTTGGAAATAGTTGGTTTCTGGACAGATGAATACCTAAAAAACAAAATCAATAAAATCAAAAACTCCGAAATTAATATGGCTATAGCCGTTAATCAAAATTTAAAATGTACTAAAGAAGACTTTGGAGACAATAAAAAAGTATTTTTCTACAAAAAGAAAGTTCCAGTTAAACCCATCATTAAAAAATTGAATGAATTAGAGAAAAAATCTCAAAACAAAATAAAGAAATCCAAAAAAGATGAAATAAAAACAACTATCCAAAAACTGGAAAAAGAAGGTAAATCTAAAATAAATCTCAAAGAACTATCAAAGAAACTTGCCATTAAAGAATTCAAACTGGAAAAAATTAATTACAACAAATACAAATACCAAAAAATCGGTAATTACTTAATAAAGCAAAAAATATTAGATGAAATAAAAGAGGAAATATTAAAATTAAATGGAATCAAAAATGAAGGGATTGAATATACCAAAGTAGAAAAAATTCTAAAAGAAAACGATCTGTATAGCATAGATGTAAAAATCCTCAACCAGATCGGATTTAAAATCAATTGGAAATCATTAGACAAAAAAGACTCTAAAGTCTACTACAACAAAAAAAGAAAAAACAATAACAATTTAACTTAAAAAAAGTAAAAAGCAAACCAAATAACAAATAAACTTCAAATAAATAAAAACGGGATAAAAGATTTATTAAAAAGGTGTAAGAATGAAAATTTACTTCAGCCATCCTACCTTTACTTACCATACAAAAACTGAAAAAAGATGTATTAGATTAATTCAAACAAAATTTGAAAATTTAACAAAAATTATTAATCCAGCAAGCTTTGGTGCACTAAAAGACTCCAAATCACAAATAAAAGAATCAGACATAATAATTGGATTAGCAATAAACAACAAATATACATTCTTAGTTTGGAAAGAAATAGAATACAGTCAAAAAAACAATTCTAAAATATACTCTATAAACGCAGCAAATAAGAACCAAATAGGCGACATCAAAAAAGGCCTATTAGACGAACATGAGAAACTAGATAGAGATAAATCTGAAAAATTTAAGAAAAACATTCAGGCCAACGATAATACCATTAAATCCATACTATTAGGAACAAAAAATAAATTCTGAACAAAGCATTCAATCCTTTTTAACCCACTTATTTTTTCCTTCCCACAATTTTACACTGGAAATATTTACATCCCTATCCTCAAATGATTTCTTTAATCTATTATAAATCCAATTTGAGATACTTTCTGCCGTAGGATTATCCACTATATCATCTAATATCTGGTGATCTAACTTATTTATAATATTTTCATTTACAATTTCTTTTAATTCCCCAAAATCAATAACCATATCATTCTCAGCAAGATCTCCCTCAACAACGACCTCTAATCTGTAAGTGTGTCCATGTATACGACCACATTTCTTCCTACCTTCTATTGAATGAGCTGAATCAAAATGAAATTCCCTACCAACCTTCATATTATCAATGTTATTAAAATAGCTCTTCTTAAGTAATTGTTCAAAACCCACATTTTATAAATCAACAAATATGATTAATACATGTGATAAAATGGATGCCATAAAATGCTTGAAATCACGAAGAACAATAAGAAAATTTAAAGATGAAGAAATTCCTGAAGAAGACCTTCTTGAAATGGTGGATTGCGGTAGATTAGCACCAACTGCTAACAATACTCAACCATGGGAGTTCATACTTGTTCAAGATGACGATACTTTAAATGAAATAGGAGAAATTTGTACTTACGGCGATTTTGTTAAGGAAGCAAGTGCTTGTATAATAGTTGCAGGAGATAATGAAAGAGGACATCTTATCGAAGATGGATCTGCTGCTACAGAAAACATTTTACTTGCTGCTAATGCCTTAGGATATGGTGGAGGATGGATTGCTGGTTGGCAGAAATCCTATGCTAATGAACTTCTTGATCTAATTAGCGCTAATGAACTTGAATTAGTATCAGTTTTAGCCATTGGAATCCCTAAAGAAACCCCTTCGCCTGAGAAAAGAGATCTTGATGACGTCTTACATAAAGAAGAATATAAAAAATAAATCTTTATTTTATTTTTTTATCAGAATTTCCTAAAACCTATGTAGAAACCTGCTGCAAAGCCCCCTCCGAATGGTGCTAAAGATATAATTGTTTGGGCAGAACCAGATAAAGTTGACATCCAAGACCCCGCTGTACCCTTGAGGGCCTCTTCGTGGATCGTAATTATTCCCCTATGATGTAAGTAAACTAAGCTTGCAAAATAAACTCCTAAGAATGCTATAGCTATCTTAATAATAATTTTAGCGGCAAATCCAATTACAAAACCGATTATCCCTCCCGCACCTAAGTCAGGTATTATATTACTTAACTCCATTTTCTCACCAATTAAAATAACACCTTAGTCTATTTGACTTTTATTGTTGTCAAAATATTTATTTGATCATCGATAATCTTCCTTTAGTATAACTTCTTCCGTATCTAAATCAAAAATTGATATAGTTTTATTTTCTGTGTCCAAAATACCAACAGATTTAGTATAATTAAGATAACCAGAGGTTTCTCCAGGATTTATTATAAACGAACCATTTTTCTTCTTATCTATGGAAGGTTGATGAGTATGTCCTCTTACTACAAAATCATATTCTCCGGATAAAGCTAATGACTGGACTATAGAATTGGTTACTCCATGAAGAACAAACATCTTCAACTTTCCATCAGATTCCTTAAATTCAAGATCTAAATAATTATCATTTATTCCAATTGATTCAGATAAACCATCTTTCTCACCATCATTGTTCCCTAGAACTCCTTTTAATTCACAATCCAATCTAGAAAACTTTCTTTCAACGAAAGGAGAAATGTAATCCCCTGTATGAATAACTAGATCGGTTCCCTTTCCATTAAAAAAATCTACTGCTTTACTAATGGCTGATAATTTGTCGTGTGAATCCCCCATTATACCAATCAACATATTATCACTTTAATTAATCTTAATTTACAAAATTATTAAATTTTATGACTAAAGTAATTTCTAATTAAATTATCTATACATTAAAAATATTATAGTCAAAAATAAGAATTTTAATTAATTTTTATCTTATTAATCCTAATTTTGATAACTAATCATTACGAGAGTATTTAGATCGGGTTAGTTGAGTTATTTGAAAAAATGTATTTTGATGGCGCCAGGGCTGGGATTTGAACCCAGGCGGGGCGGAAGCCCCACGGGCTCTCCAGGCCCGCGCCGTTCCGAGCTAGACTACCCTGGCTTTTGTATAAATTGATATTAAGAATAGATTAAGAAAGTAATTCTATTTCTATGTTTACATCTTCCGGCATACTGATTCTCATTACTTGTCTCATGGTTCTTTCATCGGCTTCTAGTTCTATGAGCCTTTTGTGAACCCTTAGCTCCCAGTTGTCGAAGGTTGCTGTGCCTTCTCCGTCGGGAGATTTGCGAGTTGTTACCTCCAGTGTGTTGGTTGGTAGAGGTATTGGTCCTGAAAAGTTTACTCCAGTTCTTAGAGCAATTTTTTTAATCTCTCCTGCTACGTCATCGAGATCGTGTGGATCAGTTCCGGTTAATCTTATCTTCGCTTTCTGCATTTCTGAAACCCCTGATTATAAAATTAAAACAGAGAGAATTTATTATTCTCCCGTGTCTCCTCTGTTTACGGATATGCATTTTCCGGCGGCTACTGTTTGTCCCATGTCTCTGATTGCGAATTGACCCATTTCTGGTATTTCATCTGCTTGTTCTAGTACCATTGGTCTTGTTGGTCTTATTTTCACTATCCCTGCTTGTCCTGATTTTAGTAGGTCTGGATTTTCTTCTTCGACCTTTCCTGTTTTTGGGTTTAGTCTTGCTACTAGGTCTTCGAATGTGCAGGCTACTTGGGCTGTGTGGGCGTGGAATACTGGTGTGTATCCTGCTGTTATTGCGCTTGGGTGTTGCATTACGAATATTTGTGCTTTGAATGTGTCGTTTGGTGTGATTACGTCTGATGGATCTTGTGGGTGTGAGGCTACGTCTCCTCTGCTTATATCATCTTTACCTATTCCTCTTACATTGAACCCTACGTTATCTCCTGGTTCTGCTTTTTCTAGTTCTTCATGGTGCATTTCTATGTTCTTTACTTCTCCTTTGATGTCTTCTCCGTAAATTGAACTGGCTGGTTCAAATTTGACTGTGTCTCCTTTTTCCATTACTCCTGTTTCTACTCTTCCTACTGGTACTGTTCCTACTCCTTTAATTGAGTATATATCTTCTACTGGTAATCTTAATGGTTTATCGACTGGTTTTGGTGGTTCTTCTAATGTGTCTAGCATTTTGAGAAGTGTTGGTCCTGTGTACCAATCCATTTCATCGGATTGTTCTGCCACGTTGTCTCCTTCCCATGCTGATGCTGGGATTATTTGTACGTCTCCTGGTTGGAAACCTACTACTTTTAGTAGTTCGTTTATTTCTTCTTTTCTTTCTTCGAATTTGTCTTGATCGTAGTCTACTGTGTCCATTTTGTTTATGGTTACGGTTAGTCTTTTGATTCCTAAGGTTTTTGCTAGGAATAAGTGTTCTCTTGTTTGTGGCATAATTCCGTCTTTTGCATCTACTACTAGTACTCCTGCGTCGGCTTGGCTAGTTCCTGTAATCATGTTTTTGACGAAGTCTTTGTGACCTGGGGCGTCGATAATAGTAATATACCTACTATCGGTTTCGAACTTTTTGTGTGCGACGTCTATTGTTAATCCTCTTTCTCTTTCTTCTGAAACTGAATCCATTACCCAAGCGAATTTGAAAGTTTTTCCTTTATCTCCTTGGGCTTCGAAATCATCTATCATTTCCTTTCTTATTGTACCGGTGTCAAAGAGCAATCTTCCTATTGTTGTGGATTTTCCGTGATCCACATGCCCTATAAACACTACATTTAAATGAGTTTTATTATCTGCCATATGAAATCCTCCTCTATTTTTTTACCTAATAAAGTTTTTTAAGCTTTTCTAATCTTTAGATCATATTTTTTCTAATTTTGGTTTGAAACTTCTTAGTCCATGAAATCTTCCATGGATGGTCTCTCTGGTTTCATACCTTTTCTCTCTCTTATTTCGATTATGATCTCATCTTCTAAATTGTTTGGTAGTTCTTCAAATCCGGCTTGTTCTGTACTCCATAATGCTTTACCTTCTGTTGCTGATCTTATGTCTCCTGCGAATCCAAATGTTTCTGCAACGGGTGCTTTCCCTCTTACAGTCACCATTTCGTCTTCTTGTTCCATGCTTTCTATTTCTCCTCTCCTGGACTGAATGTCTCTAGTTACAGATCCCATGTAACTGTTAGGTACTTCTATGTAGACGCTTTGCATTGGTTCATAGATGGATACGTCTCCATCAAGCATTGCTGAGTAAATTGCGTTTCTAGAAGCGGGTATTATTTGTGCCGGTCCTCTGTGTATTGCGTCTTCATGCAATTTTGCGTCGAGTATTTTTATTTTTGATTTTATTAATGGTTCGTTGGCTAGTGGTCCTTCATCGGTTACTTCTTCAAAGGCTTGGTATAGAAGATCTTTTATTTCGTCTAAGTATTGTACTCCTCTTGATGAGTCTATAAATAGGTTGTTACCGTTTACGTATTCAACATTTTTGGCTTCGTCTTTATCCATTCCTAGTTCTCTCAGTTTTTGTGCTACTTCGTTTCCTTTGATTTTGCCTTCATCTATTTCTCCTGTCTTTAATGCTTGATATACTTCTTCTTCATGTAGAGGTTCGACTTTGAAGTAAAGTTTATTGTGTTTATTAGGGGAGCGTCCTTCAAATTCTCCTGATTCTCTGTTTATTGCTTCTCTGTAAACAACTATTGGTTCAGATGTTTCGATGTCTACTCCTTTGTCTTCTCTAATTCTTCTGGCTACAACCTGTAAATGTAGTTCTCCCATACCTGAAAGTAGATGTTCTCCTGTTTCTTCGTTAATTTCCACATTTAATGTTGGATCTTCTTTTGCCATCTCTCTTAAGACCTTAATTAGTTTCGGTAAATCATCAACGTCTCTAGCTTCTACTGCAACAGTCACAACTGGTTCTGAAGTGTACTTTATGCTTTCAAATGGTTTAATAGCATCTCCTTTAACATCACATATAGTTTCTCCAGAAATAGCTTCAGATAAACCGGTGACAGCTACAATATTACCTGCAGGTACCTCCTCGACATTCACTCTTTGAGGTCCCATGTAAATGCTAACTTGCTGAGTTCTTCTTTCTACTTTCGCTCCAACAATATTCACATCCTGACCTGGTTTCAAACTTCCTGAAAAGACTCTTCCCGTAGCAACTTCTCCTGCATGTTCGTCCATTATTATTTTAGTAACAATCATCCCTAATCTACCGCCTTCATCAGTTTCAATCATTGCAGTACCTATATCACTATTCACATCGCCTTTCCAAATCTTAGGTATTCTGTATTGTTGAGCTACTATAGGATCTGGTAAGTGTTTAATCACCATATTCAAAGTTACTTTATGAAGTGGTGATTCTTGGGCTAATTCATCTTGTTTATCCTCATTAACCATGTCTATTATATCAGCAAAGCTAATTCCTGTCTTTTCCATAAATGGTAAACTAATAGCCCAATTGTAAAGAGCTGAACCAAAAGCCACGGATCCATCTTTTATTCCGACTTTCCAGTCATCTTTAAATTCATCTGGAGCCATTGATTCTATCATTTCATTAACTGCTCTGATGGTTTTCGCAAACCTTTGTTGCATTTCATCAGGAGTCAATTTTAGCTCTTTTATAAGTCTGTCCACCTTATTTATGAAAAGAACAGGTTTCACATTCTCCTGAATAGCTTGACGAACAACAGTTTCTGTTTGAGGCATTACACCTTCTACCGCATCCACTACTATTACTGCCCCGTCAATTGCTCTCATAGCTCTTGTTACATCACCACCAAAATCTACGTGGCCAGGAGTATCTATAAGATTAATTAAGTGATCTTCTCCTTCAAAATCATGAACCATAGAAACGTTAGCCGCATCAATTGTAATACCTCTTTCCTGTTCTTGCTCATCGAAATCAAGCCAAAGTTGTTCTCCGGCTAGATCTTCTGAAATTAGGCCTGCGCCTGCAAGAAGGTTATCAGAAAGAGTTGTCTTACCATGGTCAATATGAGCGGCTATTCCTATATTCCTAATATTTTCTCTAGTATGCATTAATTCATTAATTTTATTCATTACTTTATCGCTGGGCATTTAAATCACCTAGAAGACTGAGCTACTCTTTCAACATCTTCTTTTTTCCTTATTGCGTAACTATCTCTATCCCCTCTGGAAGCAGCCATTAATTCTTCAGCAAGTGCATCTGCTAAAGAGGTATCGGATTGATAAGCCTGTACGCTAGCTCCCATAACAATATTATTAAGGGCAAAATCTAATCTTCTACTTGGAGCAGAATCGACGGCTTCATGATATCTCACTGCCCCATAAACAACTTGATTTGTTTCTTCACGAGGACCAGAATTTTCTAAAGCTCTCACTAATATTTCAACAGGATTCTCGCCAGTTTTATCATTAATTTTCTCAAAGGCTCTTTCTATTACCTTGTAAACGCTATTCTTTTTTCCACTAAAGTTAGTCCTTCTTCTCATGAACTTTCCACCTGCTTTGGTGGAGGCAGAACCAGATCTCATCAATTTATTCATTAATCTCTCAACAATATTTACATCTGCCTTACCAAACCTCTTATTCCCATGATGGCCATGAGTATGTGGGACAACTTTTGGGGAAAGTTCTATATAGTTCTTAAGACCGGAATCCCTAATCTCTACGTCCTCTACGGACCATTCTCCAAATATTTTAGTGTCATCTATATCTTTAAATCTGTTAAGATCTTTCTCATTTACTTCTACCATCTAATCACAACTCTTGTTAATTTATTATCTTCTTGGTTTTTCTTTATTACCAGCTATAATCTCTTCAAGAGAAACCTTATTTACCTTGATTACTTTATATCGTACTCCAGGAATATCTCCTTTTGCTTTTCCTTTTGCTCCACCGATTCCTTCAATTAATACTTCATCGTGCTCATCAATATAGTCTATAGCTCCTTCTCCTGGTGTGAAAGCTGATACTACTTTACCATTCTTGATCAACTGAACTCTGACACATTTTCTTAGTGCAGAATTTGGCTGTTTTGCTTCTATTGCAATTTTTTCAAGAACAATTCCTCTTCCTTGTGGTGCTCCCCCAAGGGGATCTGATTTAACATCAAGATTAAGTTCTCTCCTTTTATAACTAGGGTCACTCCATCTATACTTTTTACGTTCTTTCTTAAGCTTTCTAGCTGCAAATTCTCCATTAGCCATAATTTCACCTCATGATAATTTTTTTCCTTGTAACTCTATATAATATTTACATCATCTATGTCATGGTGACGCTTTAATAGTCTTTTGACCATCCGAACATTTCTTCCTCCCCTTCCAATAGCACGGGGTCTTTGCTTTGATGGGATTTTAATCATTGCAACATTCTCTTCCTCTTCTTCTTTAGTATAAACATCTTCTATTTTAACGTCAACTCCTTCATAAATGTTCTTTACGAATTCTTCTATATCTTCTGAGTATTCAATTATATCAACGGATTTACCGGTAGAATTCATAAATTTCTTAACATTAGCTCCTCCTTTACCAATAGCTTTACCCATATCATCACTCTTTACAACGAAAACTAACTCACCATCACCATCGGGTATCAAACAATCCAAGGGCATTGCTCCAGTTATGTTTTCAAAAAGTCCAACATATCTAATCTGTTCAGTGTCCAATTTCAAATTCATTTGTTTCCACCCTCTGCAAAGTTAATGATATTTGAGTCCCCTGGATCCTTAATCATAATTGTGGCGACTGAAAACGGTTTACCTAGATTCTCTCCAAGTTCAGAATTCGTTCCTTCGTATTCATAAATTAAAGCATCTGATGAATTAATATTTTCAACTATGTCTTCATATATACTTTCCGGGCAATTAGACGCTAATATTATCATTTTAGCTTCGTTATCTTGTAATCCCTTCAAAGCTCTATCAGAACCAAAGACTACATTTCCAGTATCCATGGCCCTTCTTAGTTCTCTTATGAAGTCCATTCACTCACCTCCTTGTCCTTTCATTTTAAGATCTACAGTTCCCGTTCCTACTGGGATAGGCTGACCCACTAAAACGTTTTCAACTACTCCATTAAGTTCATCTACTTCACCTTTTTTCGCTGCTTTTAATAGATTTTTGGTTGTCTCTTCGAATGATGCTCTGGCCAGCACACTTTGTTTTTCACCGGCAATACCATGTCTACCAATCTGTTTTAATTCTCCTTTGTGGGTCATTAAATCAGCAACAAGCATAATATGTCTCATATCTACTTCAAGTCCTTGATCTTCCATCGTATCTACAATCTCGCTGATAATAGTGTTTCTTACTGCTTCTATTCCAAGTACCTTCTGTATCTCCCATAAATCGTTTGTTATAGTTCGACTATTATCAACTTCAGGAATCTTTAGAACTTGCTTAAGATTGGAACCTTCAGTCTGGATGATGTACTCATCCCCTTCTTTACGAACTAAAGTTCTGTTAATACCGCTAATACCTCTTATCCTCTTTTTATTAGCTCTCTTTATTAATCTTCTTAGATTTTCTAATTGACTCTTGTCATCAGGTTCCATGTATATATTATAATCTTCATCCCAAATCTCTGCATTTTTTATCTTCGATTTAAGTTTTTTAACTACATCTTCCGGTACAAGATCCTTTTCCTCCATCTCATACTCATCTAGCTCTACTTCATACCTAGTTTCAAGCCTATCAAAAGTTGTACTTTTTGCTAAATCCTCAATATTAGTAGATTCAATATCCTTAGTTACCTCTAATACATCTTCCCTATCCTTTGAATACTCTTCTTTAAGATAAATAGTCATTGTAGGTGTTTTTATGGACTTCCTAGCATCAACTATCTCAATTATTCTTGGCAGACCAAGTGTAACGTCAATCTCAGCAACTCCAGCAAAGTGGAAGGTATTTAAAGTCATCTGAGTACCTGGTTCTCCTATTGACTGGGCAGTTACAATTCCAACAGGTTCTCCTTCCTGCACCTTATTTTGCTGATATCTCCGAGTTGATTCCTCAATTATCTTATCCAATTCATCTTCTTTCAGATCATACTTCTTATCTGCCTCTTTGATCTCTCCAATTAGATCTTCCTTCATCGAATCAGGTAATTCTGTTTCATGAACTTTTGTCTTAACATAATCTTCATCCATAATTACACCTCTCAATTCTCACTCTCTTCTTTCCGACTATCTATAAGAACTGATTCTACTATTTCTCTCGAATTAATTGGATCTCCTGATCTTCCCTTGGAAGGATCAGTTCCGTCTTCGCCAAATTCTAATTGGATAGCTCTTCCTGAAGAGTCTACTACATTTCTATTCTCATCAACTTTTAAATCTTGTAATGCATTTATCAATCTTCTCTGTAAATATCCGCTTTCTGAAGTTCTAACTGCAGTATCAACCAAACCTTCTCTACCTCCCATAGAGTGGAAGAAGAATTCCTCCGGATCTAAGCCTTTTTTATAAGAACTTCTTACGAATCCTCTAGCTTTAGCGCTTAGGTTTTCTTTTTTGAAATGAGAAAGCACTCTCTTATTATAACCTCTTTCAGGTCTACCTCCTCTTATTGATTGTTGTCCTAAAGAAGCAGCCATCTGAGTTATATTAAGTAAACTTCCTCTAGCTCCTGTTCGGGCCATTATCACAGCATGGTTGTCCAATCCTAGATATTCTTCTGCTATTTTACCTGAATTATCTCTTGCTTCTGATAATTCTTTCATTATCTCAGCTTCTAAAGTCTCTCTTTCGGTTTTTCCTGGTAATGTCTGTATTTCTCCTCTTCTAAATGACTCAATTAGCTTATCCACTTTTTCTTCTTTTTTATCTAAAACTTCGTTAATTCTTTTCTTTCCTTCCTCAGGCAAGTCTTCTTCTATTACTCCTGTAGTAAATCCTCTATGAGTAATAGTCCATATAGCCATTTTAGTTATTTGATTTAAGAATTCTGAAGCCCTCTGTTTTCCATAATCCCTTGTTATCTTATCAAGTACTGAATCTGATTGGAAGGCACCGAATGAAGCTTCATCCATTACTCCTGTTATCATTTCTCCATCCCTTATGTAAACAAATGAATCGTAACCACATCTTTCCTTTATCTCATCTGGATCGGGATTAATATTTTCATCTAATAGTTCCTCAGGTCCACATTCATCACAATTTACGCATGTACTACTTCTTCCATGGTAATCTAAATCATCAGGCAGGAGCTTTGATATTAAATCTCTTCCATCATATTTTCCATTTTCATTTGGTTCAGGTAATTCCGGGTCTTTACCTGAGAAATAAAGCATCTGTTCTGCTTCTCTTCTATTAAATTCAGCCTTGCTTAAAAGGTAAGCTCCAGTTATATGATCCTGTATTCCTCCTATTATAGGTCCCCCGAATCTTGGAGACAAAATATTTTCTTCTACTTCAAGTAACATCTTCGCTTCTGCTCTCGCTTCCTCAGATTGAGGAACGTGCATATTCATTTCATCGCCGTCGAAGTCTGCATTGTAAGGAGGGCAAACGGTCAAATTCAATCTAAAGGTTCTATAAGGCATTACTCTTACTCTATGAGCCATTATACTCATTTTATGAAGAGAAGGTTGTCTGTTAAATAATACTATATCCCCATCTCTTAGATGTCTTTCAACTTTGTAGCCAACTTCAATTTCTTCTGCAATTTTTTCTTTATTCTTCTCAGTAATCTTTTTTCTCCGGCCGTTTGGCATTACTACATAATTAGCTCCGAATTTCTCTTCTGGACCATTAAGAATGGATTCTCTTAGTTTTTCAATATTGAAATCTCTTACAGATTCAGGGATAGTTAACTCTTTAGCTATTGAGGCCGGAACACCGATTTCATCAACATCTATCATAGGATCTGGAGATATTACGGATCTAGAGGAGAAATCTACTCTTTTACCTGCTAAGTTTTTCCTGAATCTACCTTCTTTACCTTGTAATCTTTGTGATAACGTTTTTAGCGGTCTTCCAGATCTGTGTTTTGCAGGTGGGATGCCTGCTGTCTGATTATCTATTAATGTAGTCACATGATACTGTAAGAGGTCCCACATGTCTTCTACAATTAAATTAGGTGCTCCAGAATTAAGATTTTTCTTGAATCTTTCGTTAACACGTATTATATCAACATATTTATGGGTTAAATCATCTTCTGACCTAACTCCAGTTTCTAAGGTAATTGAAGGTCTTGCTGTTACTGGTGGAACTGGTAAAACAGTTAAAACCATCCATTCTGGTCTAGAATCTTTTGATAAGCCTAATAATTTAAAATCCTGTTCATCAACTTTTTCAAATCTTTCTCTTATATCTGTGGGTTTTAATTCTATTACTTTGTCCCCTCTCTCTTCTTCATAAGTTGATGGTCTGTCGAAATTAATTTCATGCTGATCGGCACCACAATGGGGACATTGCCCTTCTTTTCCTTCTCTTGCCTTTTTATAAATTTCTTTTAGAAGATCTTCTTCTTCATCAGGGTCCTCAACCTGTTCGAGTTTATCTTTGTATTCTTCTATTTCTTCATCGGTAAGTAGAATTCTGGAACATTCTTTACAGGTTGATTGTAGAATATTTCTTATATCCTTTGAGAATCCTGAGTGTAGTACGGGTCTTGCTAATTCTATATGTCCGAAATGTCCTTTACATTCTCCAGATCTTTTTCCACAAGTTTCACATTGAATTCCAGGATCTATGACTCCTAGATTCGGATCCATGAGTCCTCCTTCTTCAGGGTATCCATCTCTATCATATGTGTCGGGAACCACAATTTCAGCATGAGACATTTCTCGAATACTATCAGGTGAGAGTAAACCAAACTTAATGTTGTCAATTACTTTCATTAAATCATCTCCCTTATATCCAATTCAGTTGATATTCCAAGAGCCTTTAGTTCATCTAGTAATATTTTGAAGGCGTAAGATAATTCTATTTCAGATATTTTTTCTTCTTCTCCACATACTGGGCAGTAAACTCTTCCGTTTCTAGCATCTTCGGTTGCGATTGATCCGCAGCTCTCACAAACGTTGACTGATGTTTCGTCTGATTGTTCAAGTAATCTTTCTCTTAATAACATGGAGGCACCGTGTCCTCCGAGAACATCTTTCTCCATTTCTCCGAATCTTAGACCTCCTTCCCTTGGACGACCAGCTGTAGGTTGTTTAGTTAGTATTTGTCTTGGTCCTCTTGCTCTAGCGTGTATCTTATTTTTAACCATGTGATGTAGTTTCTGATAATAGATTGATCCTATAAAGACATCTGTTTCCATTTTTTCTCCGGTTATTCCATCATACATTACTTCTGTTCCGTCGTGTTTGAAGTTATGTTCTTCTAATGCTTCTCTTAATTCTTCTTCTGTGGCTCCTTGGAATGGTGTTCCATCCACTCTTTCTCCTTTAAGGGAGGCTATTTTTCCTCCGATCATCTCTAGAAGTTGTCCAACTGTCATTCGGCTTGGAATGGCATGAGGATTTAGTATTAAATCAGGTACTACTCCGTCTTCAGTGAATGGCATATCTTCTTCAGGAACTAGTAATCCTACTACTCCTTTTTGACCGTGCCTAGATGCAAATTTGTCTCCTAACTCAGTTACTCTTTGATCTCTTACCTTTACTTTAGCTATCTTGTTTCCTTCTGAGGATTCTGTAATGAAAACTCTGTCTATCTTTTCTTCTCCTGGTCTAACTGTTATTGAATCATCTCTTCTTTTTTGTTCTTCTATTCGGAATTTGTTCAGTTGACCTAGAAATCTAGGTGGAGTTGTCCTTCCGATTATAACATCTCCTTCTTCCACTTCTGATTCAGGAATTGCTAGTCCGTCTTCGTCTAAGCTTTTATAGTACTCTTCTCCTTTGTATCTGTCAATTCCTACTTCTGGTTTCTCAAATTTATCGTGTTGTCCACCTGGGTAAGATTTTTCTTCAGCGTCATAGGTACGCATAAAAGTTGATCTTGATAATCCTCTCTCTATTGAAGATTTATTCATAATAATTGCGTCTTCTATGTTGTAACCTTGGTGTGATAGTATTCCTACTACGAAGTTTTGGCCTGCTGGTCTGTCATCGAATCCTATTTCTTTCATTGTTTTAGATTTTACCAAGGGGATTTCTGGGTAATGTAAGACATGGCCTCTGGTGTCTGTTCTTGATCTGTAATTTACACTTGGTAATCCTAGTGATTGTTTAATCATTCCTGAACCGTAGGTGTTTCTTGGTGCTGCATTATGTTCAGAATATGGGATCATACTTGCTGAAACTCCAAATATGGCTGGTGGATATATCTCCATATGGGTATGATCCTCTGTTAAGTCTTCTTTTCTCATAGCTACTAGGGAATTATCTTCTTCAGATGCATCTAAGTATTCTATAATTCCTTTATTAATTAAGTCATTCCAACTCCATTCTCCACTCTTTATTTTTTCTGCGTGTTCTTCTTTGAGTCTTGGTTCGCCGTCATCTACTATTATTAAGGGCCTAGTAACTCTTCCGTAATCCCCATTTACGTAAATTTCTTTTACGTCTTCATCAAATGAAACGTTTAATTGCTTCCATCTGATATTATTATTTCTTCTATCTTCTTTTACTTTGTCAACAAATTCTTTACCTTCTCTAGTTGTTCCGGCAAATCCTCCATCTATGTAAATTTTCCATACTCCTTCTTCTGGCGCTAATTCGGATATTTTTTTCATTCCAATTTCTCTTAGATAATTTTTTACATCATCAACATTAATTGATGTTGTAATATCAGCCATTAACGCCAAATGTTTAACTAAACCACAGTTAGGTCCTTCCGGAGTCTGTGATGGGCATAATCTTCCCCAATGAGTTGCGTGAAGATCTCTTGCTTCGAAGTGAGGATGGTTTCTACTTAAGGGAGATACTATCTTTCTCATATAAGTTAGAACAGCCATATAATTTGTCCTATCCAAAAGTTGACTTACTCCTGTTCGATTACCTGGCCAGGTTCCAGTAGCCATAGCATGCATTATTTTCTCTTTAAAAACATCTGATCTCACTGACTTTTCTATAAATGCATGAGGATCCTCTTTCAATCTTTCTTCTCCTTTCCTCTTATAGAACTTCACTAACTGATACTTCATATCTCTAACTAAAGAGGTTAAACCTGATCTTAACAAGTCACCTAAAAGATTTCCAGCTAATTTCAATCTCTTATTGGCATAATGGTCCTTGTCATCTTCTTCTCTTTGACCTAAGAATAATTCAATAACTCTTTGAGCCATCATTCCTAAGAAGTATCCCTTTCTTAGTCTGGCGTCTTCATCTGGTTCTCTTGATATATGAGGGAACAAATATCTGTCAAGAGATTGCTCGGCTTTTTCAATTTTAAATTCTTCAGGTTGGTCTTTTGCTACTCTATTCCCAATTTTAAGAAGTGCTTCTTCTCTTGATTGTGGAGCCCCTTCTAAACTATCAAAAACTTCCTGTTGAATTTCAGTTTCGTGAGATATTGCTTCTACTATCTCTCTATCTTCTTCCAAGCCAAGTGATCTCATAACTGTAACTATACCGACCCTGCCTTGTACTCCTGGCATTGTCACATATAATTTACCGTCCTTCCTTCTTTGTACTTGAATAAAACCTCTGTAACCATGTCTCTCTGAAAAAACCTTAGCTACATATTTATTTCTCTTATCATCTTTTTCGATAAGTGCATAATTAGAAGCCAAATTCTCTAGAGCTATTATAACTCTTTCAGTTCCGTTTACTATGAAATATCCTCCAGGATCTTTTGGATCTTCATTATGTTTTATCAGTTCTTCATCGTCCTTACCCTCTAGAAGGCATTTATTAGACTTCAACATTATTGGTACTTCTCCAATTTTTAACTCAATCGAAGTCTTTTTTTGACCATCAAGAACAGGACTCATCTCAAGGTATATAGGAGCTGAATAAGTTAAATCTCGTATTCTAGCTTCATGTGGAGTAAGAGGCTTTTTAGCACCACTTGCTTCTTTAATCTTCGGCTCACCAAGCCTAAAATCACCTAACTCAATTTCAAACCCTTCTATATCAGGATCAATATTACCCTGCTGATCAATTATCTCCTGAATCCCATGATCAATGAAAGCATTATAAGAATTTATATGATGCTTCACAAGTCCTTTTTGCTCAAACATAGACTCCATTACTTTCCAAAGGTCATCTCCATCAAGATCTATTTCTTGATTCATATTATCTTTCCTCAAATTTTATTAAAAACTAATTAATCCTTTATTACTCTTCTATAATACTTATGAGTACCTGCAGTAGAACTGCTTCTCGTAATCTCAACTAAATCTCCTACTTCAGCTTCCAAACCATCTAAAGCCGGATCAGACTTTTTAATAGACGGTAACTTTTTATCTACTAAACCTCGCTCCTTCAAAACCTTCTTCGCTTCTTCCTCATCCAAAACCTGATGATCCGGAACTCTATTATGTTCTAATGCATTAATTTTTTTAGACATTCAGACACCCCACCCTAAAATAGAAATACATTCATCTTTTACATTGATAGTAAGAAAATCGTGACACGAACACATAATATCTCATTATTGATTCAATCAAGTAAGGAACTACCTCCAATGTACTCTTTTCAATCCATTTTAAACCATGTAATTTCTTTAATGGGCCCGACGGGATTTGAACCCGCGACTGCCTGGTTAAAAGCCAGGTGCTCTCCCGGACTGAGCTACGGGCCCTTAATACTGAAGCAACTTTAATTACAATATAAGGTTCAATGGCGCCCGGGTCGGGATTTGAACCCGAGTCACCGGCTCGACAGGCCAGCATGATGGGCCGAACTACACTACCCGGGCATCGTTCCAACAGAAAGGAAAATCCCCACTATTTAAACCTTTTGGTCAGATAGCTTCAGAACTACAAACTAAGTTACAAATTAATTATACTGAAATGCTTAAAAAGGTTATGGAGAAATTTCTCTAATCACATAAAATGTTCTGAATCCCAAAGGAGTTCTATAATTTATCCAAAAAAAATTTCAGATCCGATAATTCCTTTTCAAAACAGAACCAAAGATCAAAAAATTTTCTAACTCATTTACAAAACTAAGACACGCTTACAATGTTAATTAGATCAAATAAAGATAACGGATGGTTTTCCAAAAAAAATTTAAGATAAAACTTAAAATAAATGTAATACAAATGTAATTAACGAAACAAGTAGCAAGTTTCTACGAATTCTAACCTTATCTATGTCTAAAATAGGTAAATATTACATTAGCTTGTTATTGAAACTCCAAATGTAGTGTTTAATATAATCCTGTATTAACTGACTTACTCCCTCCTTGAAGGAAGAGATTCAATTAAAATCCACTAGATTAAATGCAGCAAGAAATTTAATCTCAACACCCCTCATCTTCAGAAAGTTGCATCCTTAAATCAAATTAGGTGATTAAATGAAAGCTTTTAAGGGGAAATATGTTCTTACTTCCCAAGGATTAGAAGAAAATAAAATGATTGTGACCTCCGACGGAATTATTAAAGATATCGGATCTAGAGAAAAGATGAAGAAAATATATAATTTTGAAGAAATTATTGGCGATAATCACTTGATAATACCCGGTTTCGTTAATTTACATACCCATGTAGCAATGAGATCAATGTTAGGCTATGGAGAAGAAAAAAATATTTCAACTTGGCTGAACGATTATATATGGCCTCTTGAAAATAAAATTGATTCTGATGATATTTATTGGAGTTCATTACTTGGAATTCTTGAACTTTTAAAATCTGGAACTACAACAATAGTTGATCATTATTTTCATGCTGATAAAGTAGCAGAAGCAGCTAAAGAAGCAGGAATTAGAGGAATTTTGGCTGAAACATTGATGGATCTTGGAAAGAGAGAGATCTCAATTAAAAAAGGAGAAGATTTTATTAAAAATTATGAAGATGAGAGCTTGATAGAACCATGGATTGGTCCTCATGCTACTGATACGTGTTCAAAAGAATTATTAAAAGAATCAAAAAAGGTATCTAATACGTATAATACTGGCATTCACATCCATTTATCCCAATCTAAGGATGAAGTTAGAGAGGTTAAGAATAGATACGGTAAAACTCCTACAGAATTTCTTAAAGATCAGAAAATCCTTGGACCTAATACGTTAGCTGCGCATGGGATTCACCTTACAGAAAAAGAAATAAAGATCCTTGGCAACACAAATTCTAGTATAGCCCATTGTGCAATTAGTTTATCAAAATTAGATGGGGAGGTAGCTCCAATCAAGAATTTAATCAATGAAGGAGTTACAGTTGGAATAGGAAATGATTGTTTTACTTATGATATGTTTCCAGAACTACTATCGGTTGGAATTTTGAACAAAAATAGTGAAAATGATCCAAAAGTCTTGCCAGCTAAAAGGATCTTTAAAATGGCCACAGTAAATGGGGCTAAAGCTGTGAAATTAAATTCAGGAGAGATTAAGGTCGGTAATAAAGCTGATTTTGTTCTTCTAAACCCTAAAAAACATTTAAACAACATATATTCAGAGTTAGTATACCTCATAAATCAAAATGATGTCGAATACACAATTGTAAACGGAGAAGTCAGATATAGGAAAGGAGAATTCCCAGGAATTAATAAAGATAAGATTTATGATAAAGTAAAAAAAATAAATAAAAGATTAATCCCAAAAAAGAGAGAGGATCAGTAGATAAAATGCTTAACAGATATCGGGATAAATTAAAAAAATTAATAGAACCAGTTGCGAGAATACTAGTAAATACAGGAATTTCCCCGAATCTAATCACAATAATAGGTTTAATAATAACCATAATTTCAGGATATCAATTCTACGTAGGCAACCCATTATATGGGGGATTCATTTTACTACTAGGAGCATTTAGCGATATTTTAGATGGTTCAGTAGCTAGAATATCTGGAAGAGAAAGTAAATTTGGAGCATTCCTTGATTCAACTATTGACAGAGCTTCTGATGGAATAGTAATATTTTCAATAGGTTTAGGAGGTCTATCCCCTTGGTATTTATGCTTTTTAGCTTTCATGGGAACTTACCTCGTTAGCTATACAAGAGGAAGAGCCGAATCCCTTGGAGCAAAAAATTTCACCATAGGAGTAGGCGAAAGAGCTGAAAGACTACTACTCATTGTAATATTCGCACTAATCAATAAACTGTTATGGGGAATGATAGCTTTAAACATTCTAGCATGGTTCACAGTACTACAAAGAATAATAGCAGCAAATAAAAAACTCTAAAATCATTTTACCCAAAAAAATACAATCTTCTTCCTTACTAAGAACATAAAAAATTATTGAATATCTGGAAATCCCAATTCAAACTTAAAATCATTTAGCAACAAAATCTAAATTTTTATCAGATTCTCTTTTCCTATCTTCCCCTTTAATCCTACTATAAAAATCTTTAAGTTCTTCCTTTACTATATCTAATAGAATAGTATCACTACGACCTTTCTTAGCTTCTTCATTCTCCAAACTACATCCACACCCCGCCATCAAAACACCATTTAAACATAAGGTTTAGAATATTTAAATATAACCTTACCCTCCCATTAATTCCAATTCAAAAACTATTATGAGAAATTTATCCTAAAAGTTATATATTAAGACTCAATTCCATCTTTATGTCTAAAATACCAATAGATCCTAATAAGTTATATGAGGATTCTTTCTCTTTAGCAAAGAAAATTTACGAGAGTAGATACGCACCCGATCTGGTTGTGGGTATATGGAGAGGAGGAACGCCTCCAGCAATTACGATTTCAGAATATTTAATTTATAAGGGAATAGACCTTTTTCATACTACAATGAAATCAGAGGCATACACAGATATAAAAGAAGTGGGGGAAGTAAAATTGGATGCTGTTCAACACTTAATTGATAAAATTAACGAAGGTAATTATGAAAAAATGCTAATTGTTGATGATATTAATGACACTGGAAAAACATTAAAGAGAATAAAGAACAAAATAGTTCAAAATACAGAAAATACTCCAGAAATCAAGATTGCTGTCTTATACGAAAGGTCTGATAAAGATCATGAAATAGAGTCAGATTACGTTGAAGAGTACATTCAAAATTGGATAGTTTTTCCACATGAACTAGAAGGACTAACAAAAAAGGAAATTAAAAAACTTAAACCTTGGATGTCAAAATACACAGAGTAACATTTTCTTCGCCCTGAAGGACGAGGAAACACTTAACTTAAGTTAATAAGAGTATCTAAACCCTTGAAAATAATTAAGAAAAGTTATTGAAACTTTAATTTAAGTCAAATACATGTTAAAAACTTAAAGTTAAACCAGAATGGTTTGAATGGTGGAAGCCTCTTTCGAGTCAGAGAGGATTCAACTTAGTATTGGATCCTTTCTTCGTTGCTGTAGATGTTCATTTTCTTTCCTCTTACAAATCCTATGAGTGTAATATTCAGTATAGATGCTATTTTAATTGCTAGGTCTGTTGGGGCCGACATAGAAACTATGATAGGTATTTTGATTTTAGCGGTTTTAATTAGAATACTGGAGGAGATTCGTCCACTAATAACTAATATTTTGTTTTTTGGAGATATTTGATCTAGTATCATTTTTCCGATTATTTTATCTATGACATTATGTCTTCCTATATCTTCTCTAAATATGAGTTTATTTTGTTTTTTATCTGCTAATAAAGCGTTATGTACTGCTCCTGTTTTTTTAAAAAGTTTTGAATTATCTTGTAGTTCAACTATCATTTCACGGATTTTATTATTCAAAATTTTAATATCACTCTCTATTTCACAAAGGTCTGTCTCAGCTAGATTCAATTCTTTTGTGTCCCTTTTACAAGCATCTGAAATTTTTTCTTCATCCAAATTGATAGAATTAAGCTTATCAGGGCTTATTATTACTTTTATTGTATTTTTACATCTTTCTATTGTTTCAATATTCCTTACATTTTTAAAACCTTTTTCAGAATACAAATATCCTGTTGCTAGTTCTTTTAGATGATTTGGAGTACAACTTAAGTTGGTTAATTTTTTTTCGTTGACTTTAATCGCTATACGTTGTTCTTTAACGATTTGATCTTTTTTAATTTGAGATTCCTTTCCTTTTATTTGAACTAATTCAATTTCTTGAGTTAGGTCCATTTATTTCCCTCTAATCATTTTCTCTGCTTTTTTAAGATCCTCAGTGTAATTAATATTACAGAAAAGTCGGTCTGGATCATTAATCTCTCTGATGTCTTCTTCATTAATCACACTCAAGTTGGCTTGTTTGAAGAAACTCTTAAACTTTAAATTGTTATTCTTTATCTCTTTTAATATTAAATTATGACAATTTTTGCTGTAAATTCCAGCTAAAGGTTCTATAAAATTATTATGCTTTGGTACTAGTATATCATATGACTTCTCAAATTTTTTTAGAAATTCAAGATATTCAACTGTAATTAAAGGCATATCACAAGCCATTAAAAAGTTATAATTTGAATCAGAATAATATAAGCCTGTATAAAGTCCTCCTAAAGGTCCTTTATTAATAATTATATCTTCAACTACTTGAATATTTCTTAAAAATGAATACTTAGATTGACGATCTACAACTACATAAACTTTATCAGAGACTTGATCTAATGTATTAATTATCCTTTTTATTATAATCTGATTTCCTAAATTAGCAAGAGCCTTATTGCTTCCGAATCTAGTGCTCTGACCTCCGGCCAATAGTATGGAATTCATTCTAGACTCTCCATTTTCACAGTTGTTACTTTTAATTCAGGAATTTTAGCTTCAGGATCAAATTCTTTTGTTGTTAATCTGTTTACAGGACTTTCCTTGAAGTGAAATGGCATAAAAAGATTTCCTGGTTCAACTTTTTTACTAATTCTAGCCTTAGATTGGATTTGACCCCTACGAGACGTTATTTTAACTTTTTCTCCTTCCTTGATGCCAAGCTTTTTAGCATCTTTTTCATTAATTTCAATATAAGAATCAGACTCGTATTCATCAATAGGTTCAGAACGTCTTGTCATAGTCCCAGTCTGGAAATGATATAGCATCCTCCCAGTCATTAAAACGTAATTAAACTCTTCATTTAGTTCATCAACCGGATCTAAGTAATTAGAAATGTGAAATTTTCCTTTACCTTTGAAGAATTCATTTTCATGCAAGAATTTCGTTCCTGTATCCTCTTCATTGACACAAGGCCATTGTACTCCAGAATTTTCTATTTTATTATAACTAACACCTCTATATATAGGCGTAAGCTCGGTTATTTCATTCATTACTTCCTTTGGAGAATCATAGCGCATAGGGAATCCTAATCTCTTAGAAAGCTCGCATATGATTTTCCAGTCAGGTTTCGATTCTCCCAAAGGATTTATAGCTTTCCTAATCTTTTGAATCCGTCTTTCAGTATTAGTATAAGTGCCTTGTTTCTCTGCAAAACTAGATGCCGGCAAAACTACATCTGCGTATTCAGCAGTTTCTGTTAAAAATATATCTTGAACAACTAAGAAATTTAATTCCCTTAAAGCCTTCTTAACATGGTTCTGATCTGGATCAGAAACAACAGGATTCTCTCCAATTATATAAAGAGATTTTAGATCATTTTCAGCAGCTTTTTTAAAGATCTCCACTACGGTTAATCCTTCTTTACTAGGTAACTCTGTATTCCAGGCTCCCTCAAATTTTCCTTTAATTTTGGAATCGATTACGGACTGATATCCAGGAAAAACCTCTGGTAGGGCTCCCAAATCACACGCCCCCTGAACATTGTTTTGTCCTCTTAATGGATTAACTCCTGTGCCTTCCTTACCCACATTTCCAGTCGCCATAGCCAGATTGGCTAAAGATATAACGTTATCAGTTCCATTTTTGTGCTGAGTTATACCCATACCATAGTATATAGAGCTTTTACCCATAGAAGCGTATAATCTAGCTGCTTTAGTTATATCTTCAGCAGGGACTCCAGTTATTTCCTCAACTTTATGTATATCATACTTTTTTATTGAACTAAGTATCCCTTCGAAATTCTCAGTTCTTTCTTCTATGTATTTAGTATCTTGAAGATTATCTTGTACTATTACGTGTAGTAAACCATTCAATAAGGCCGTATCTGTTCCCGGCTTTTGTTGTAAGTGTATATCAGCTTTTTGAGAGAGTTCAATCTTTCTTGGATCTGCCACGATTAATTTTGCCCCATTTTTCACTGCTTTTTTTATCTTACTACCTATTATAGGATGATTTTCCGTAGTATTAGATCCGATCACAAATATTACATCAGTGCTGCTAATTTCTTCTATTGAATTAGTCATAGCCGCAGATCCAAATGATTTCTTCAATCCAGCCACGGTAGAGGAATGACATAATCTAGCACAGTGATCAATATTATTAGTTCCTATAACGGCTCTCATGAATTTTTGCATTAAATAATTCTCTTCGTTAGTACATTTAGCAGAACTTAAACCAGCTATAGAATCCGGTCCAGATTCTTTCTTGATACTTTTCAATTCTTCAACCACATAATTTAATGCTGCATCCCAGGATACTTCTTGAAATTCTCCATTCCTATTTATCAAAGGTTGAGTAATTCTATCAGAGTGATTTACAAAATCATATCCGAATCTACCTTTCACACAAATTCCTTTATTTGAATTAGGGGAATTCTCATTTGATCTGGATTCTACTTTAATTATCTCATTTTTTTTAACTTGAAGTTCTAATTGACAACCTACTCCACAATAAGGGCATGTAGTTTGGATTTTATCAATTTTATATTCTTTATCTTGACTAGTAGATGAATTGTATGATAATGTTTCATTTGAACAATCCTCAGCAAAGCTATCGCACGAAACGTAATTAGAATGATCTCCTCCTAATTTTTGATCTATGACCGATGCTACTCTAGTTTCAAAAATTCCGTCAAGAAAATATATTGGTTCGAAATTTTTAAATTCTTGATAATTTCTTAAAAATTCTTTATATAACATATAATTATTATTTTTGAGTTTTAGTAATTTAATGTAATCTAAAATCTCTTTTTCTGTTTCTAAACTGAAATAAGGTTTCTTGATCCTATATCTATAACTTAGATCTTGGATTACGCAATTTTCACTGGATTTGCATATAATATTAGAATTATTCTTAGTAGGGGAAGGTTCCATAGCTGTTTTATCTATCTTTTCATTAGTTTTCTTTTCTGTAAATGCTTTTATTCCTTTTTCAATTGATTTGGAGCATATATTAAACATTGATCTATTTCTTGATTCTATCAAGCATAGTTTACAGGACCCCAAGATAGCTAATTGAGGATCATAACTTAACTTGGAAATATTTATTTCATCACTTTGTCTGACGTCTAATTCATTCTGATCTTTCTCTGCCCTGTAAAATTTATAATTCATCTTATCTTTCATTAGAAACACTTTGAAATTGAAATAAGAAGAAATGTTTTAATTTTTAAGTCACTATTTTCCTTAAATTATTCTCTTGTGATGCTAATTTTATTTCTAGCATTGAAAGATCCAGTGGGTCTTCTATTTTCCAATTGGAGGGCATTGGGTTGTCTTGCTGAGAATATTTCATGTTTATGTATCTTAAATATGGAGATGTTGGCCCCATAGCTGGGTCTCCTGGTACTCTGAAACTTAAGTCGAATACGACGAATTCTGGCCTTTTCTCTTTATCTATCGGTATAGCGCCTTGGATGCCAATTGGACCTATCATCCCAGGAGGTACCTTATTTTCAATGGTTTTTATCAATTTTTCAGCATTTTCATACATAATTTCAATTTTTGATTCTCTTAATGTTTTTCCAGTGTGGCATATTTCTTCATTAGTTCTTTCGAAGTTCTTTTTTGATAATTCTAGTTGTAAATCTGCCGGTAATTTTCTATAACCGGTTTCATTTGTTTGTTCTCTGTCACTGAATCCTAGTAATTCTATATTGTTATCGAAGTTTTTTAAGGTGTATGTATGGAAGTTAGAGTTTATCATTGGTCCTATTATAAATTCTTCTATGGTTGCTTTTTTCAATCCTTCTTCACTTATTTCTTCGTTTTCAATTTTCTTTTTAGATTTTTCATAGTATTCTTGAGGGGTACTTGGGTAGAAGTACGCTCTTTCTAGTGGGTTGTCTTTTTGTTGTACTTTTACGACGGAAAGCCTGTCTATTTCGTCTGGATCATCAAATATTTTAGGAGATCTTACTCCGGCCTGTTCTAAAAGATAATATTGGTTTCTAGGTGGGGATGCATTTCTTTCTTCAGCTCTGAGCAGGTTTCTAGAACCATACAAGGGTATTTTGAATTGTTCTTCTATTTGATCTAATCCAGTGTAGACGACGAAGGATCTGTTAGGAATGAAAATAGTATTTTCCTTTTTTAGCATTTCTTGATTTTTTGTGGATAGTATATCCTTCCATTCTTCTAATAGTACTATCTTATCATATAATTGGTTGTTGTATTTTTGGTAAGTTTTTTCTCTACCTTTTTTCGCGAATAGTATTGTGGAGAATCCAGCTCTCTTTGCTGAGTATCCGATCGGTAAAGCTGAATGAGATCCAAAGATTCCGATACTCAAATTTTCAGAGTTATAATTTGAAGTTAAATTCTGTATTTCTGATCTCTTAATCATTTAATCACCTTTTAGTAAATAACTTTACTAAGCTCATTTTTCTCGAATCCTTGTTTTATTTCCCGAGCTATTCTACGCCCAGTTGACATAGGTTCTTCGAATAAGTACGAAGAATAAGGAGATCCTTTTGGATACAAGTTAGTTCCCGCTACTATTCTTCCAGAAATTTCAAAGACTGTGAATCCTCTTTTAGGATGATATACAGTTTCAAGACAGAACGGACCGAAAATTCCTGGGTTAAATAGTTTTTTAGAACTTTTTATTACATTTTCTCCCATTTCAACTAAATCAACTAGTAATTTTTCTCTAATTACTAGTGGTTCATTTCCTGTTACAGTATAATCAAAGAATTCTGTTGGTATATCTGGCAATCCTCTGTAGCTCTCATCTATTGGTTCAATTCTTCTATCCATCCCTAGAATTTCTATCGCTCCTTTATTGAGTTCTGCTCCTCTTTGATCATATAGAGAGTAAAAGTAGTGCGGATAATATCTTATACCAGGTATAAATTCCTGTATAGTAACATTTTTTATATCTTTTTCTGTTACAGTTCCTTTCTCTAACCTTTGCTTTAATTTCTGTTCGTAATCTTTTTCGGATTCTGCGATAAAGAACCCTTCTCCTCCTTTCGCTCCATCAAATTTTACGAATACAGTATTATCAATATTGGAAGGACTCTCATATTTTTTAGGTGTTTTTATTCCTGCTTTCTCTAACCATTCCATTTGTTTGTCTCTGCTTCCTTCCCATTTTAATGAGTCTCTATTACCATATATTGGAACATAAAAGTTTTCAAGTAGATTATTTGGTCCTACATATTCAACAAGTGACCCATGTGGTATGATAATAGTGTTTTCTTCTATTAATTTTTCCTGATAATTTTCTTTGATTATATCGGAGAATTTATCAAGTACTATGAATTCATCTGGTTTTGCTCTAGAGAAGGCACTGTAAGCCCTTTTCCTTTCCTTAGTACAGATTCCAATAGTTTTGAAGCCTTCTAATTTGGCGCCATGAATTATTTGAAGGGCTGAATGAGAGCATAGGACACCGATAGTTATATCATCGTAATCTTCTAAGATTTTATGAATTTCTTCTTTTTTTATCATCTCATTCTACCTCTAAAGTGAAGAAACTTCCTTATCAGATTCTTCTAATTTTTTTCGCTCTTCTTCAAAATAATTCTTCAAATTTTGTTTTAGTTCTTCATCTTTCATAGAAAGTATCTCAATGGCATGAAGTGCAGCATTCTTCGGTTCTAAAATTGTTGAACATGGTACGTTAGACGGCATCCTCAAAGAAGAATAGATGTCTTCTTTATAACTTGAAATTACTGGACAATTTATAACCGGAAAATGAGAGTTACCAGAGATCATAGGACCTATAGCATTAGATCTACCCGCTACAACTATGAAAATTAAATCATCATATTCCTTTTCATACTTCTCTAATGATTCAAGAACTTTTTCTGACATCTTATGACCAGAAAGAGCTCTAACCTCGTATTCCACATTAAAATTGTTGAATAATTCCCTAATTCCGCTAATATGATCTTTATCTTTCTTTGAACCCATCCAAATGATAACTTTACCCACTATATCACCTCTTAATTTTTTCCATCTTATTAACTACGCTATCCAAGGAAGAAACATCAAAAAAGTTATTTTCAGTCCATTTATTAGCTCCAGATTTGTACAATAACTCTGCAATCTTTAAGATTTCTGAATCTAACGGTTTTGGATTCATTCTACAAAGTGATTTCCAATCATCCGTACCTTTATCCTTTGCTTCTTTTTTAGCTCGATTAATTTCTTCATACCAAGCAGAGTTATTCTCTTTGTACCATTTTCTTAAAAATTCTTTAGAAATTTGTTGACCAGAGTAGGAGAATCTGTTCTCATCAAAAGTTCCAACTACATCAGCTAGAATAACTTCTCCATCCGAATAGATAAACTCAACTTTCCCATCTTCATGATTAAATCCATTCTCTTCAGCTTTTTCAGTAATTATTTCATTAATTTTCTTAGCCTTTAATTTCAAATCTTCGAATTCATTCTCTGATAAGTTAGAAATTTTGATAGCTTCTTCTGGATCAAGATATCTATCTTTTTCTTCTAATTTTGTAGAGAATTCTATAATTGGATCTTCAACTTTTACTTTCTCATCCGGCCACTCATTTTGATCCAGTCCTACCTCTTTCGGTGAATTTCTTCTCCTAAAGGAACTACCTAAAGGGATTGTGTTCCTGAATATGACCTCTAAAGGAATTAGAAAATTATTTTTATCTTTCAAATCTTCGTATTCGTATTCACCTTTTCTGTATTCTACTTTAGGTTTATACGCCAAGTCAACCGTCATTTTATTTGAAGGCTTTTCAAGCTCTGAAACTTTTTTTACTTCATTATTCTTCATTAATCCATTATAATGAGTTTTAATGCCATTTTTTTGTAGAAATTCAAAATTATACGCTCCCATCACTGCTAAAGCCTTTCCTTTACCTGGTATTTTATTAGGCATTTCCCCCCAGTCAAAAACTGAGTACCTATCAGAGAATTCAAAAACTGCTTTTCCAACTTCATCTTCAGTGGCTTCTTCATCAATTCTAATATCTTTAACAGATCCCATTAGATCACCTTAACTCAATTTTTTTATTTTCTAAGCCTTTACTTTGTATCTCAATTCTATTATTATTTTGAATTACTTCTCCAACAATTTTTGATTTTAAATTATGAGATTTAAGAATTTCAATAACATTTTCAGGTTCTGGAGTTGTAATAAAAAAGCATTGGCCCATATTCCAAGTTTTATAAGCTTCTTCTTCCGATACAGGACCTAATTCTTGAAGTTCTAAGAATTCTTTATGTGGTTCAAAAAGATCATCAATTTTTACTCCTAAATCATTCTTAAGAATTCTTTTAAAGTTTAGAATACCCCCACCAGTTACATGAACAATTCCTGTAACCTTGGCCTTACTTTTTTCCTTGTAACCTCCAAAAAGATCTACTAAACCTTTAGCACAAATAATTGAAGGCTTTAACAGTTTTTCTCCCCATGTCTCAGAATCAAGTTTTATTTCGTGCCAATTCTCACCAAAATTATCCTCACAGATTTTTCTAGCTAATGTAAGTCCATTACTTCTCATGCCATTACTCTTAATTGCAACAATTTTATCTTCTTTAGAGATTTCAGTCCCATCAATTTTTTTACCTTTTTCTAAAACTCCTAGAACATCTGCGTTCCAAATATATGGAGTTTTATATCCTTTAACTTGATCCACTAATTCAGCTATTTCCCCTCCTACCATAGCTATCCTTGCTTTTTTACAAGCTTTCGATAATCCTTCCATGAGTTCCTTGATGACTTCGATATTCATCTTCTTAATATCTAAGGTGTTAGTTGCCACAAAAGGCTCTGCTCCAATCGAAACTGTATCTCCTACATTCATTGCTATTAAATCATTAGCTATTGTATCATGTTTACCAATTCTCTGAGCTATTAAAGCTTTAGAACCTATTCCATCGGAATTTTTCACTAAATACGATTCTTCTAAATTATCAACTCGTATTGGTGCTGTAAAACCTTCTTCCCATTCTTCAGGTTTTCCAAATCTCCCATTCCTATTCTTATAGGTTTTCAAGCAAGTTTCATAAGCGATTTTAGAACATTTATCTCCTAATGAAACATCAACTCCTGAATCCTCATAACTGAATTCATCTTTCATTTTAACTCCTCTTTAATGTATTCAACAGCATTTTCGAAGATTTTAACTCCTCTACCAGTTTCTGACCTATTTTGATCTTTTTTAAGGCGCCAGTTTGGTTCATTGAAAGAATAACGAAAAGCTTCAGGATGGGGCATTAACCCAAGTATTCTACCAGTCTCATCGCAAACTCCTGCAATATCTCTTATAGCCCCATTAGGATTATAAGGAAATTCTCTGTCAGCTTTTTCACCATTAGATTTCGAATATCTCAAAGGTGCTTGATTATTTCCCTCTAATTCATTCAATATTTGCTCTGAGGCTACGAACTTTCCTTCAGCATGTCTTATGGGTAAATGTATTTTATCGATATCTTTTAAGAAAATGCAATTAGAATCTTCGACTTTGAGATAAGTCCATTTATCTATAAATCTTCCAAGATCATTATAAGTTAGTGAAATCTTTTGTTTTTGAGTATTACTAGAAGGTAAAAGAGGATACTTTGCAAGAACCTGAAATCCATTGCAAATTCCTAAAAGTAATTTACCATCTTTCACAAATTGTTCTATCTCCTCTGATAAATTTGTTCTTAATTTATTGGCTAAAATCTTTCCAGCAGAAATTGCATCGCCGTGAAGAAAACCTCCAGGAATAACAATTAATTCAGATTTCTGGAGAATTGAACTATCATTTATTAGATCATTAATATGATCTTTTTTTACTTTAATTTCGGTGTTGTCAATATTCTTTTTTTTAATAGCTGTCTCCATAGTTGAAATTGTTTCCAAGTCACAATTAATTCCATAACCATGTAAGATCGATATTCTGATCATTAGAAATCACCGAAAGTTTTCTTATAAGATTTTTTTAATTCTTTTATATTTTCTTCTATTATTTGATCGCCTTTAATTCCTTTTACTGTTAAAATTTTTGAAGAACGTATACTTCCTATCTTTGAATGAGGTATATCTTTCATTAATTTCTCAAAAGAACGTTTTTTCTCAGGTTTGATTGTTACAATGAATCTGGAAGGTGTTTCGGAGAATAGTATCTTATCATCTCTTTCTAAAGTAGTTGGAACCTTTGAAAGATCTACTTTAAGACCTTTATCTCCTGCCATAGCTTTTTTAGCTAAAGAAATACCTAACCCACCTCTGTAACATCCAGTGCAACTCTCTAACAGTTCTTTTTCAGTAGCTTCTGATATTGCTTTGTATATGTCATAAGATTCTTCGGGATCCACTTTTGGAACATTTAATCCTATCTCATCCTTCATTTCATAATATTCAGAGGCTCCAAGTTCATCCTTAGTTTCTCCAATAACGTAAATCAAATCTCCACTAGAATTCGGAGTTAAACTAATAGATTTTGAAACATCTTTAACTTTTCCAAGTGCCGCAAACTGAAGAGCTGGAAGACCTGAAACCTTCTCAGTTTCTCCATCAGAGTTTTTTAGTTCTCCTCCTATGAACATTGAGTCTTTTCCAGAGATACAAGGGGTTTCAAATTTCTTAGTAAATTTGTAAAGGGCCTTATTCGCTCTTACTAACTTTCCTAGATTTTCTTTTCCCTCTGGATTGTCTTCACTCTGAATGGAGTTAGGCCAGCAGAAATTATCATTTAAGGCAATATAGTCAATTGAAGCTCCTACAGATAAAATTCTTCTTATTGATTCATCTAGAGAAGATGCTGCCATCCAATATGGATCTATTTGAGAATACTTGAAGTTATTACCAAGTGACAATGCTAAACCAGATTTATATTTTTTTAAAGGTTTTATAACGGATGCATCAGATTTTACATCATTTTTAATTCCTACATATGGTTTTATAACTGAAGTTCCTTGTACTTCATGGTCATATTGTCTTTGAATCCATTCCTTTGAGGCTATATTTTTTCTCGAAAGCATTTCTTTAAGAAAATTATTATAATTTTCTGGAGATTTTATTTCTGGTTCTTTTCCGTATTCAGGATTCCATTCAGCTTTTAATTCAAATCTTGGAAATTTTTTATGTAAGAATTCCATATCTAAGTAAGCAACTGTTTCTCCGCGGTATAGGACGTGGAATTTTCCAGTATTTTTATATTTTCCAATTGAGGTAATTTCAACATCATGTTTCTTCGCCAATTTTTCTAATTCTTTGATTTTCCCTGGATCTACGCCTAGAATCATTCTTTCTTGTGATTCCGATATTATTATTTCCCAAGGGTCTAATCCTTTATACTTTAGAGGTACTTTATCAAGATGTAATTCACATCCGTTGCTGAATTCTGCAGTCTCTCCAACTGCTGATGATAGTCCTCCCCCTCCAATATCCCAAGTCAGCTTATATAATCCTAAATCTCTTGCTTCTATCATAAAATCATGGACTTTCTTCTGGGTGAATGGATCTCCTATTTGTACGTGACTAGCAGTTATATGCTCTCCAAATTCTAATGAAGATTCTGTAACCCCATGAATACCATCTTTACCTACTCTTCCTCCTATCATTACTATTAGATCATCTTCTTCGACGTCTTTCTCCCAACTTTGTTCTTCATTTATCTCTTTGGGCATTAAACCTACAGATCCAACGTATACCAAAGGTTTACCTAAGAAACTATTGTCATATTTAGAATAACCATAGATTGTTGGAACTCCAGATTTGTTCCCTCCATCTCGTACACCTTCCACTACTCCTTCTAGCAATCTTCTTGGAGGTATTTCTGGATTTAAATTTCCATCATAAAATGGGTCTGGAGTACAGAATCCATATGAACCTGCTATTAACTTTGATCCTTTTCCAGCTCCTAATATGTCCCTATACACTCCTACTATGCCTGTTTCAGCTCCACCATAAGGTTCTTTAGCAGATGGAGAGTTATGTGTCTCAAATTTCATCGAAACAGCCCAGTCATCATTAAACTCTATAACTCCTGCATTATCCCAAAAAACAGATAATATCCAATCTTTATCGATTTCTTCAGTACTTCCTTTAATATAAGTGTTGAACAAGGAATTAATTGTAACTTTTTCCTCAGTAACCTTATTAACATAATTGATTTCGCTGTTGAAAATCTTGTGTTTACAATGCTCTGACTGCGTTTGGGCTATTATTTCAAGCTCTACATCAGTTATTTTACCAGATAAACCATAATCAGCTCTTTCATTCATAAACAAACTTTGGTCAAAATGATCTTTTATAGTTCTTATCTCATTAATATTCAAATCAAAATTTCTTTTTTCACAAATCTTTTCAAGTTTTTTAACACTCATATCTGAAATATTAAACTTCTTTAGATTTGTATTTTCATTTAATTTAACCTTAGGAACTTTATTTTTAATATCATCTTTTTCAAATTCCTCTTTAGTTAAAATCTCAGTTTTGTTAATAAGATCGTTCGATAATAAATCATTAGCTATCTCTTCAACGTCCTCCCTGTCTAAATTTCCTTTTACATAATAATTTTTAGCTGTATATACATCTCCATCAATATCAGCATCTAAAAGTTCATTAATAGCATCTTCAGATCTCTCAGCCACATTATCTTTAACTCCGGGTAAGAACCCTACAAAAATAAGCCAATCAAAATCATCAAAAATAGGTGAAGAATAAGATCCCTTCTGAGTTACAGGATCAACAAAAATCTGATCCTTAATCTCATTTAAATCCTTAGAATCTAAATCCATGTCAAATAAGTAAACATCGCTAATATTAATTGAGTTGATCTCAGTAAAATATTTATTGACTTTCTCTTCAAGACTAGTAGCTCTTGCATCTTCAAATTCCTTCTTAAATACCACTTCTAATTCATGAACCATCACAAATCAACTCCTCTGAAACATCTTTAATTTCAATAATAGCTCCATGACTTTTTATTGATGCTTTCGCCATTTTATTACCTAAATTCATACATTCAACTATATTTTCACCCTTTAGTAATCCTAAAATAAATCCTGAAATGAAAGAATCACCTGCACCAGTTGTATCCACAGCAGAAGAACTTTCAATTGATATAAATTCACTAAATTTTTTATTCCTAATAAATGAACCATTTTTACCTCTGGTGACTATAACATTATCAGATCCTAAATCAACTAAATCTTCAGAAGCCTTCTCAAAACTTTTTCCAGTCAATAGCTCTGCCTCATCTTCATTCAAAAATAGAAAATTAGCCCTTTCAATAAAATTTCTTAACTCAGATAATTCTCTCTTAGCGTATAAATGACCTGGAGAAAATATCAAACCAATCTGATCAGGTATTTCATCAATCAATTGTCTTTGAATATGGAACTGTTTTTCATCGGCAAATGAACTTATTAGCACATATTTAGAATCAAAAAGATACTCTTTTGAAATATCTTTTAGTTTTAATTCATTATTGGCTCCAGAATCTATAAAAATCGTTCTTTCACCATTCCGATCTATAAAACAAATGGTTTTACCCGTTTCACTATCTTTAACTTCTACTCCTTCCCTATCTATCCATTCAAAAGAATCTTCAAGAATTTTTGATTCATTACCGATAGCTCCAACATATCCTACATTATAACCAATTTTACCTAAATTAACACAGGTATTCAGGCCTGATCCACCTTGAAACTCGCCTATTTTTTTACATGTGGATTCTGTTCCTGATTCAGGAAATTTAGAAATTCTAAAAATATGATCTATGTTAATAGCGCCGAAACCTGTTAGATCCTTCAACCTAAGTCACCTGCCTTGCCTCTCAAATTTCTTCTGGTTTTTTCACTGAAAAATACTATATTTTCAGGTTTTTTAATCCATTTAAAGTATGGAATTCTTTTTTCAATGTCATTACTATATTTCTGTTTTAGGTAGTTAATTCCATATTTGTCAAATTCTTTTAAGATTTTCAGAATATCAGAGGATTTATTTGAAACTATAGCGAAATTTGCCGATTCAATAGCATATTTATTACCATTAAAGGAAATTGACAGTCCCATTTTCTCTTTGGTTTTTCTCAGCATTACAGAATCTGTGATACTATCCCCAATAACTTTAATCTCTGAGAGATCTTTATTTTCTTTAGAGATTATATCTAAAAGAGCTTCATATTTCCTTGATCCTCCGATAGGATCTACTTCATCTATTACTTTTCCGAAATTCGTTTTCGGTAAAATTTCCCAGAAAAATTTATCCAATTCACTTTTAATTTCTTCATTTACTTCCTTATAATTAACTATTTTTTTGCTCCAGTCTTTAACTATTTTTACATCTTTTTCTGGAATAGAATATTTTTCAATATCTAATTTAGTTGAGTATATGTATCTTTCATCCAGTTCTAAGTCTTCTGATATTTTCTTCAAAAGATGTTCGTAACTGGTGCTTATTATGTAAACATTCTCTTCTTCACGTAGATTTGAAATAGTTTCTTTTGCGCCTCTAAGATATTTAGCCCTATTTGATAGATCTTTTAAATCATCATTGGTTACTCCATGAGTTATTAAAAATGGTAATATTAGTTTTAATGTATTTCCAGCTTCATATCCATCCCTTTGTTCATCTAAAAACAATTTATCATCGTATTCTGATATTATTTCAAATATTTTACCGCCTTTAGGTACATATTCACTCATAGATAAGAATGCATGATCTATATCTACTAAAGGTCCTTCTAAATCAAAGATAGTTGTCACTTAGTAAGCCTCCTAAGATTGTCAATACTTTTATTTATATGCTCTTCAGAAGCTATATCTTCCCTATACCTAAGTTCAGATCCTTTAATTTCACTAATGGCTTTTTGAGAAATTTTTCTAGCTTTTTCTATAGTATCTGCTATTCCTACAGCACAAACTGTTCTAGATGAGATAGAATAGGTCTCCTCGTCCTTCAATTCCAAATCTGCAGGATATATCCTTAGTTGATTTCCATACTGTTCTTTCATTTTTAATGCATCGGTTAAGTCAACTTCCTTATCGCCCTTGTACTTTTCATCTCTACCATAATCCCATGGAACCTTATATGTAACTACAGAAGCTTTATCCATAAAATCAAGAGCCTTCAAATTAGATTCTAAAATATCCAAGCAAATCTCAACGAAATCATTTTCTAGTAAGGGCATAATATTAATCATTTCAGGATCTCCAGGCCTGCTATTAATCTCCAATACTTTAAGACCATTAGAACCAATTATAAACCCTATATAGATAGATAAACCCTTTAAACCTGAATTAAAATCCCCATTCTTTAGCTTATTATGTAATTTCTTTCCTACTTCTAAGCTTTTCTCCCAGTCTTCCTCACTCATAAAAGGCAATATATTATTTTTAGATTTATAAGACCCCATTCCTCCAGTATTAGGTCCTTCATCGCCTTCAAACGCTCTTTTATAATCTCTAACACTTGGAGTTTCTACTAAATGATCACCATCTGAGAAAAATTGAACACTAAATTCCTCACCATCTATTTTCCTCTCAATTATTACCATTCCATCTTCCAAATTTGGATAAAAATAATTCTCAAATAATTCGTCCCTAGAATCGAAGTGATCACCCCATACTCCAACTCCTTTACCAGCGGCAGGAGTATCAGGTTTGACAGCTACCTCATCACCGATTTCATCTAAGTACTCAAATAGATCTTTTTTAGCTTCCATCTTAGAAGAATAATCATCAGGGTCAAAAACCTTAAACTCTGGATTCATTTCAGGAAAAATTTCCTCTAACAATTCTCTTTGTCTAACCTTACTAGCTTCAATAGCAAACTCCGATGTAGGACATACCATCTGAATACCGGTATTCTTCTCTATTTTATCTCTCACACCATCAATGATGGGGCCTTCCGGACCTACCAAACCAAATCTTATATTATTTTCATGTTTTTTAGCGAATTCAACAATTTTATCAACATCTAAATCTGGTATAACCCTATGTTCTGTAGATTTTTCTAAATTAAATGGATTATTTTGCTTATCCACTACATAAAGATCTACATCATGCTTGCTTTTATCAAGAGCATCCACGATTGATGCTCCTCTTGCTCCATATGATATTACCAAAATTCCAATCTTCATAGATCCACCTCATCCTCTACTTCAAAAGGATAATTATCATTCAAACATCCTAAACAGAGATCATCAATTCCTATAGCTTTCTTTAAATTATCTATAGAATTATAGTATAAAGAATCAGATCCAAGTACTTCATTCGCTTCTTTACTTATTTTTTTTACAGAAATTTTCCCTTTAACATACTCTTCATAGGATGGTAATTGACTAACGAATAATTCTTCTCTAGTAGGAATATCTAATCCAAAGAAACATGGCGAAACTAATGGAGGGCAAGAAATTCTTATATGAACCTCTTCAACTCCTAAATCTCTTACTTTCTTAATCATACTTCGTATACTGGTTCCACGAACTAATGAATCATCAAATAAAACTATTTTTTCCCCACTCATGAGATCATCTATGAAAGAAAGCTTTCTCTTAACAACGCTTTCTCTATCACTCTGATTACATTGTATAAAACTTCTTTCCGGAATAAATCGATCTCTCATAATTCCTTCAACATAAGGTAAGTTAGATTCTAGTGCAAATCCTTCTGCAGCGTATCTACCGCTATCCAGTATTGGTACTACCATTCCATCATTCACTTCATGATCCTTAGCAAGTTCTCTCCCAAGATCCATCCTTATCTTCCCAATATCCCGTCCATCTAGATGAGAATCAGGCCTTGAAAGATAAACATGTTCAAACATACAATGTTGATGTTCTTCAACAGGTATTCTAAATCTTTCAATTCCACTAGAATTGATTCTTATTAGTTCTCCAGGTTTTACCTCCTCAAAAGTTTTATTTTTAAATATTTTATCGAAAGTAGAGGATTCAGAACTTAAAGCATATGATTCACCAGAATTAGAAATACACAGAGGACGTATACCTAATGGGTCCCTGAATCCTATTAATTCTCCTTGTTCGGTTATTCCGAGAACTGCATATCCTCCTTCTAGTTCATTAAATATTCTTTCAAAATTATTATCTTCTAAAGATTCTAGAAGTAAATACCCAATTATTTCAGCGTTAGTACCTATCTCGTCATATTGATTGAAATACTTTTCTTTTAAATACTCGAAATTACTTAGAGTTCCATTAAAAGCTATTGAAATTTTTTTACCATCTTTTTCAACTTCAATAGGTTGAGCATGTTTCCATTCATTCACTTCTTCAGTTGAATACCTGTTATGGCCAATTCCGGCTCCTGCACTTAACTTATCAACTATTATCCTCCCGTGATCCTCCCCTCTACTCTCTTTTTCTTGAACAAAATCTCTAGTTTCTGGAGCAAAAACATCTTTTACATACCCTATATCTTTATAGGTATTCATAGATCCATTATGAATTGTCATTCCAGTAGATTCATGTCCTCTATGCTGTAAACTAAGTAAAGCTCTATAAATGAATAGAGGAATACTGGATTTATCTTCTTCTGAATTAGTGAATATACCGAAAACTCCGCAGTGATCATTTACCATAATTAAACCTCTAAATGCTTTTTAACTGAATCTTGAGATTCCCATTTAGAATATTGATTACTTTTCATAATTATACTATGAGCTGCTTTTTCAGAATTTTTCTTAGCTTCTAAAACATTTTCTCCACTACTTATAGCGATACCCATTCTTTCTTCTACTATCCTATGCGGATGTGGATCATGATAAGCGAAAGGCTTTCCAAAATGGTATATCTCCGCGTATTTCTCAGCTTTCTTAATTCCTTTATATTCAAGTCCATAACCCCTTACATTTCTAGGAGATTTAAAAACATGAGTAGAAGCTGGTTTTATGCACTCTATCAACTTATAACCATTTTCTTCTTTATTAGGAATATTTCTTCCTGTAATAGCTTTTAAATGAAGCCCTCCTTCACTAAAACCAGGCTCATGACTTCTATAGGTGACCATGCCAGTATCATGAGGTCTTGGAGAACATTCATTCCCATAGACCGTTACTTCTCCATTTTCTTCTTTAACAAACATTTCAACGCCGAAAATCCCCAATCCACCTAATTCATCAGTTATTTTCTTAGCAACATCATAAATCTTTTTTTCAGCTACTTTAGCAAGTCTTTTATCCTTTCTTTCATCCTCAGGAGACCAAGGCAAGTATTCTTCCACTTTGGGGCCTTGCCAAGAAGAGTGATAATCAGAATCGATTTGATAATGTCCAACTGGTTTAGGAAAACTTGTCTTAATGTCCCCAGAACTATCCAAATGTCTAACCGCTAATTCTGTCACTTCAGTATCAAAATCTATAAACTCTTCAATTATTGCCTCATCCCCTCTACCTCTTGCATCTTCTATAGCAAACTTTCTAGCTTTTTCTATATCGCTTTCATCTTCTATTAAATATGAACCCTTACCAGAAGACGACATTATAGCCTTACTAATACACGGAAATCCTATATCCATTACAGTTTCTCTAAATTCCTCAGGAACTTCAGTAGTAGTGAATCTATAATCACTCGTTGGAACATCTGCATCCTCTGCTATAGTTTTTCTAATAAGTTTTCTATTCATGCAAATTTTAGTCGCATTAGCATTAGGAATTACATTCCATCCTTCCTCTTCAAGTTCTATCAGCATATCAGTATCAATGGCCTCAATTTCAGGGATTATTACATCAGGCTTTTCTTTTTCCACCACTTGTCTCATTGCATTACCATCAATCATATCAAAAACATATTCTTTATCAGCAACTTTACTAGCGGGAGCCCCTTGATATCTGTCAACTGATATAAGTTCATAAGATCCAAATCTTCTAGCTTCTCTAAAAACTTCCTGACCGAGTTCCCCTGCACCAAACATGACGATTTTGTAGGATTCACCCTGTGATTCTCCTGCTACATCCATCATCTCAAACAATATTAACCCCATTATGTTAAAAAATAGTTGTTTTTTAAATGTTTTTTAGCAAAAATATGTTAAAAAATTATGATAAAAAACTACCCCAACAAAAATCAAAAGTACACCCCCAAAATAATCAGGAACCCCCCCTATAAGACTCAACAGATCTAAAATTCCCATAATTTAATTAAAATAATAAAAGAACTTTATCATACAAAAAATAACAAAACTTCAAAAAAAAACATGTTACTATCGAATTCAAACTAAGTTCCAAGTCACTAACCTAGAAGAAAAGCACTATAATCTTACAATCTCAAATCTCTAATAAAAATAGTCAAGCCCTGCTATAAATGATTATTTATAAGGTAGAACTCTAAAGAACCTCCACCAATTATTAAACCTCTTCTCCGATAGTTTTTAGGTAAGTCGTAACCAATTTAGATAATTATGAAGAGAAAGTCTCTCTAAACCTAATTTCCATAAGTAAATATAAGCAAATCAAGAGCAAACAGATAGAAGTTAAACTTCAGAACGGAAAGGATCTCAATGACCCCCAATAACTATAACTTAGATTAATATTTCAAAAGAGTTTGTACTGGACAATCTACCAGATCTTTTATTTCTTCCAATCCCTCTTCAACACTAATCAAGGTAAAAACTCCTACTATCTCTGAATTAGTTTTTTTAGCCATTTTTATAAGAGCCTTTTGGGTATCTCCAGTTCTTATAAGATCATCGATTATTAAAACCTTATCTTCATTCAAAGAACCTTTCGGTATAAAATAACTATCACTTCTACCAGACCCCAATTTATACCTGACTTCAACAAAATTATCAATACCAATTTCCTTCCTACTCTTAGCAAAAATACAATTTACCCCAAGCTCTTTCCCTATATGAACTCCCAAAGGAATTCCATCACTAGCAGCTGTTAAAACCTTTTCTGAATCATCAAATCTCTCAGATACCAAATCTGCTACAGTTTCCATAAAAGAGGTATTAAAAATCAATTCAGAATTATCTATATATCCATCCTCATCGAATCTAACGAGCTTTTCAGTTTCTTTTTCGAGAAAATCTTGGCCGAAAAGATCTACTATTTCCTCAGCTCTTTTAATATCTGGCAACACTCTCCCCATTATGTATCTATTCAAAGTGACAGAAGAAAAACCAGTAAGGTCTGACAATTCTTCATAAGTATTTGTATTTTTAAGAAATTTCAAGAATTTTATAGCCTTTAATTGTTTCTTAACCTTTTCAACTCTTTTCATTGTTTAACCTTAACAATATAATATTGTAGTTGGTGCGGTGACCGGGATTTGAACCCGGGTAACAAGCTTGGCAAGCTTGTGTCTTGGGCCAACCTGGACCATCACCGCAGAAAATAGTATTCAAATGGTGCCGCGACCCGGATTTGAACCGGGGACACCCAGATCTTCAGTCTGGTGCTCTCCCAGGCTAAGCTATCGCGGCCATAATTACTATAGTTTTGAGTGCAATGTTATATTTAAAATTTTCCCTTTTTTGTCCATTATAGTTTTAACTTGAGTTAATTATATATTTTTCTGGGGTAGTCTTTATGGAGTTAGAAAAAAGGCATTTTATAAAGAGTAGTGAGGAGCGTAGAATTAGGAGGAAGCTTTCTGATTCTTTTGGGGATGAGGCTGCTGGCTTGTTACTTCCTGAGAGTTCTGATTTGGAGATAGCTGAGTTGGATGAGCAAGATGTTATTTTAATTGATGGAGATATATCTTTATTTAGTACTGAAAAAGGTTTTATGCCTTTAACAAACCGTTTAAAAAAGCTTGATAAAGATGTTAGGATCAATGCTGAAAGGAAGGTTGTTGTAGATGAAGGGGCTGTTGAATTTATTTTAGATGGTGCAGATATAATGTCTCCTGGTATAGTAGATGCTGATAAATCAATTGAAGAGGGTGAGATAGTCTTTGTTATTGATAAAGATTATGCAGAACCTTTAGCTATTGGTATCGCTTTAGTTTCCGGAGAGAAAATGGTTAAATCGAATAAAGGTAAGGCAATTAAATCAATCCATTATGCTGGAGATGAATTATGGAAAGAATCTAGATGAGGTGTTTTAATGAAATTTCTTATAGGAACACAAAAAGACATTGCTTCCGTTAACATGATTAATAATCTTCAAAGTTTAGGTTTTAATGAAATAGATGAGAAAAAAGAGAATTTTAATGTATATAAGAAGGATGATTTTATTTTATTAGAATCTGATAGAGAACTTATCTATTATGATGATTTATTGGATGTTATTAGGAAAGATTTTGAGACCGATATAGATTATGTAGTTTTTTTGTCGAAACATGCTAGTGAATCCGGTATACCTACTCTTACTACTCATGTAACTGGTAATCTTTCAGATGAAGCTAAATATGGTGGGAAACCGGAATCTTTGGCAATTCCTTTACCTAATAAGATGAAATTGATTTTGGAGAATTTGAAGAATAAGGTAGATGAAAATAATTTAGATTATGAAGTGTCTTATGAAGCTACTCATCATGGGCCGACTGAGATAGATGTCCCGTTATTGTTTGTTGAGATTGGGAGTTCTGAAAGTCGTTGGAAGGATAAGATGGCTGGTAAAGTTATTGTAGAATCTTTGCTTAATTCTTTAAATTCAGTTAAAACTTTTAAACCTGTATTAGGGGTTGGAGGAGGACATTATGCTCCAAGACATACTGATGAAGCATTTGGAAGAGATATTGCATACGGACACATCATACCTGAATATATGAATCCTAAAGAGAAAGTTATCAAGGATGCTATTATGAAAACATCAAAAAGTTTAAATGAAATGATAGTTCATTCTAATAGGACTCCTAAAACTCTAATGGAAAAGGTTCTTAACATTAGCGACGAACTTGGTATAAAGGTTAAAGAGTTATAGTAAAATTTGGATATGATAATAGTAATATTTATATATTAATTTACTTGCTTATATAGGAGGGTTCATTTTTGAAAAAGATTGTTGAGGAGGCTGTGGATAGAGCCAAAGAAGAGGATCAGAATAATGAGAGCCAAACAGTTAAAAGAGTATCCGAATCTTCGGATAACTCGGTTAATGATAAGGATCCAAGAACAGAATACAATGAAAAAGCTAACGAAAAGATAAGAGAGTATACTGAAAAATCAAGAGCAAAGATACATGTAGTTGGAACCGGTGGGGCTGGATGTAATACTGTGGACAAACTAATGGAAAATAAGCCCGAAGGTTGTAATATAATAGCAGTTAATACTGATGCTCAGGATTTACTTCAAACTAAAGCTCATCAAAAAATTCTTATTGGTAAAGAAGTTACACAAGGTCTTGGAGCAGGTAATGACCCTAATAAAGGTGAAGAAGCTGCAGAAGAAGATGAAAGAGATATAAGAGAAGCCTTAGATGGTGCCGATATGGTTTTCACAACTTGTGGTCTTGGTGGTGGAACTGGAACAGGATCTATTCCAGTAATCGCTAAGGTTGGTAAAAAGGTTGGTGCTCTTACTATTGGTGTAGTAACATTGCCTTTTACTGTAGAAGGAATTAAAAGACAAGAAAACGCTGAAAGAGGACTTGAAAAACTTAGAAAAGAAGCGGATACTGTAATTGTCATACCTAATGATAAACTCCTTGAAATTGCTCCTGATCTTTCTATTAACGAAGCTTTTGCAGTAGCTGATGAATTACTTGTTAGGGCTGTAAAAGGTATAACTGAATTAATTACTAAAGAAGGATTAGTTAACCTTGATTTCGCAGATGTAAAATCCGTAATGAAAGACGGAGGAGTAGCTCTAATCGGAGTTGGTGAATCAAACACAGAAGGAAGAGCTGAAGAAGCTATAGAAGAAGCTCTAAACAGTCCCCTGATAGATGTAGATGTAACAGGAGCCAAAGGAGGGCTTATTAATATAATCGGTGGAGATATAAACCTAAGCGAAGCCGAACATATAGTAGAAGAAGTAGCAGAAAAACTCGATCCCTCTGCAGAAATTATATGGGGAGCAAGAGTTGAACCAGAACTAGATGAAACTTTAAGAGTTATGACAATAATTTCAGGCGTCTCATCGCCGTATATTATGGGTTCATCAGAAGAAGAAATTGAAGTAGAAGAAGGTGAAGGCGAAGTAGAACTAGATATCGAAAGAATCTAATTTTCAAAACTATTTTTTAACCTTTCTTATTTATATTCTGAGGGATAACATGGAATTAGATGATATAAGAGATTTCATTTCAAAATGTATAAGAGTACTAAAAATTACAAAAAAACCTAGTAAAAAGGAATACAAACTCACAGCGAGAGTAGTTGCTCTAGGAGTAATAATCATAGGATCAGTAGGATTTGCAATTAGTCTTCTAGTACAGGTCATACAAATGCTCGCTGGATAAAAAAGAGGTGATTAAATGCCAAGCTACGGTGTAAGAACTACCGTAGGACAAGAGAGAAGCGTCGCTGACCAATTAAGCCAAAAAGCAAAAAAGAGAAAAGGCGGCATCTACTCTATCTTATCTCCTGCGGAAGTTAGAGGATATTTGTTTGTTGAAGCGAGAAATGACGGATTAGTAGAGGATTTGATATCTTCAATAAGACATGCTAAAGGCGTTCTTGAAGGAGAAGTAGAATTTTCTGAATTAGAACATTATATTGAATCTAAACCATCAGTTACTGGTATTGAAAGAGGAGATGTTGTTGAATTAATATCCGGACCATTTAAACGAGAAGAAGCTAGAGTTAAGAGAGTTGATGAGAAGAAAGATGAAGTTGTAGTAGAACTTATCGAGTCAATGGTCCCTACCCCCGTTACAGTAAAGGGGGATCACGTTAAACTTATAAGTAAAGAAGGAAATGAGTAGGAGAGGATTACATGAGCAAAGAAACAATCGAATCGCTCGTGGAAGGAGGACAAGCATCCCCTGGACCTCCACTTGGACCTGCATTAGGTCCTCTTGGAGTTAATATAGGTAAAGTTGTTAATGCTGTAAATGAAAAGACAGAAGCCTATGATGGGATGCAAGTTCCTGTTAAAATCATAGTAGACACAGAAACCAACGAATTCGAAATAGAAGTTGGAACCCCGCCTACTTCACAGCTCATTAAAAACGAGCTAGGAATAGAAAGTGGGGCTTCAGATGTGGCCGATGAAGTAGCTGGAGACATTACAATAGAAGAAGCTAAATCAGTTGCAGAGAAGAAAAAACCTGATCTACTAGCTGCAGACATAAAAGCTGGAGTAAAAGAGGTATTAGGTGCCTGTGTCTCTATGGGAATAAATTGCGAAGGAAAAGATCCAAGAATAATACAAAAAGAAATAGATAAAGGAGAATGGAATAACGAACTAGGAGGTGAATGAATTGAAATATGAATTCGAGGAGGCAGTGAAGAAGGCAATTGAAGAATCCAAGCCGCGCAACTTCACACAATCAATAGACGTTATTATCAACCTTAAGGATGTTGACCTTAAGAATCCTGATAATAGAATTAAAAAAGAAGTTGTACTTCCAAATGGTAGAGGTAAGGAAGTGAAAGTCGGTCTATTCGGTGGAGAATCTTTCAGAATGAAAGGAAAAGATGCAGGTATAGACAGAGTATTCGACAAAGAAACAGCCGAAGACATGGATAATAGTGAAAAGAAAAGCGTTGCCGAAGAGATCGATCACTTTATAGCCCAAGCCGATATGATGCCTATGATAGGAAGAGAATGGGGTAAAGTGCTTGGACCAAGAAGCAAAATGCCTGATCCAATGCCTCCAACAGTATCAGAATCAGAACTGGAAAAAACTATAAACGATCTACGGGATACTATCAGATTAGATTCTGGGGAAGATCCAGTAGTTCATTCTGCTGTAGGTACTGAAGATATGGAGATAGAGGATATAGTGGGAAATACGGAAATCGTGCTTGAAAATGTTATGAATACTTATGAGATGGGAGAAACTAGAATAGGTAAAATCTACGTTAAGACCACTATGGGTCCGACAGTGGAGGTTAAATAATGACAACAGAAGAAGTTGCTCCGTGGAAAAGAGAAGAAGTTAAAGATCTGAAAGAGACTATCAAAAGTGGATCTGTAGTAGGAATAATTAATCTAGAGGGAGTGCCAGCAAAATCTTTACAAGAAATGAGATCAAAACTACGTGGAGATGCAAAGATAAGAGGATCCAGGAATAAACTAATTCAAATAGCGCTAGAAATGATTTCAGAGGAAGAAGATGATGAAGAAATCAAGAAACTGAAAGAATACATTAAAAGAAGCTCAGCTATTCTAGTATCTAATAAAAACCCATTTAAGCTCCATAAAATGTTAGAAGAAAGTAAAACATCTGCTCCAGCAAAACCAGGGGCTATAGCACCCAACGATATAATAGTTCCTGAAGGAGGTACTGATTTCGCACCTGGACCTATAGTCGGTGACCTACAAAGCGTTGGAATCGCTGCTCAGATAGAAGAAGGAGATGTAGTAATAACAGAAGATTCAACAGTAACTAAAGAAGGAGAAGAGATAACAGAAGAAGTAGCTAATATTTTAGGAAGACTAGGAATTGAACCTTTAGAAGTAGGACTAGACACTTTTGCAATGTACGAAGATGGAACAATATACACACCAGACATCCTTGAAGTTGAAGAAGAAGAAACTCTCACCAAACTAGAAAACGGAGTGACAAGAGCAATGAATTTATCAGTAAACGCTTCATACCCAACAGACAAGAACATAGACCATTTGATACAAAAAGCATTTACAGAAATGAAGAATCTTTCAATAGAATCAGACTTCATAACTGATGCAACATTAGAAGAGATAATAAACAAATCAGTTAACAGCATGTACTCACTAGCTGAGAATTTAGACGAAGACTCTTTAGACAAAGAGTTAAAAGAGAGAATAAATTCAAATCAAAATAAATCTGAACAAACTGAGAAAGAAGTTGAGCCCGAAAAAGAAGAGAATAAAGAAGAAGTCGAAGAGAAAGAAACCGAAGAGGAAGAAGAGGAAGAAGATTCTCTAGATGGTATGGGCGCGATGTTTTAAAATAAACAAACTAAATACAGGAGGTGAATCTAATGGAATACGTATATGCAGCTTTGCTCTTAAATGCGGCTGATAAAGAAATTGATGAAGATGGAATTTCCAAAATCTTAGAATCTGCTGGTGTTGAAGTTGACGATGCCAGAGTAAAAGCTCTAGTAGCTTCACTAGAAGGTGTAGACATAGAAGAAGCCATAGAAAAGGCTTCAGTACCAGCTAGCACAGGAACCTCTTCCGAAGTCAGTGAAACAGAAGAAGTCGAAGAAGAAGAAGCCGAATCTAAAGAGGAAGAAGAAGAGGAAGAAGAAGAGGAAGAAGAAGAGGAAGAAGAAGAAATGGACGGATTAGGAGCAATGTTCGGTTAAGAAAATATATTTAAATCTCTATTTCTTATTTCTGTTTAGTTTATAATTTTTATACTTCGAGGGCCCGTAGCCTAGCCCGGACAGGGCATTGGCCTTCGGAGCCAATGACGGGGGTTCAAATCCCTCCGGGCCCGCTTAGGCCGTGAGCCCGGTAGTGTAGCGGCCAATCATGCGAGGCTCTGGACCTCGTGACAGCGGTTCGAATCCGCTCCGGGCTACCACTTCTAAATATTAAGTCAAAGGTGATTTAATGTCTGACCAAAAGCCAAAACTATTTTCAACTTTTGAACTTCGTGATGACACTCAAGATTATCTATCAGATAAATTTGAATTTGATCATTGGGATGAAAAAGGGAATATACCCCAAGAAAAGCTAATAGAAAAAGCAAAAGACGTTGAAGTTTTATTATGCTTTGCTCTAGATGATATTAACAAGGAACTAATAGAAAATTCCAACAACTTAGAGGTTATTAGCACTAGAACAGCTGGATATGACCATATAGATATTGATTCAGCTTATGAGAATAATATTAAAGTTACTAAAGTTTCTGAACCTATTACTGAAGGAGTAGCTGAGACAACATTAGGACTAATGTTAAGTTTAGGAAGAGGAATCCATCAAGCTAATAATTACATGATGGATGAAAAATGGGAAATGAAAGAAGTTTGGAAAAATCCATGGAAAATAAAGATCCTTAAGGATAAGGTAGCTGGAATTGCAGGGATGGGGGCTATTGGTAAAAGAATTACCGAACTACTAGATACTTTAGGGATGGAAATTCTTTATTACAATAGAAGCAGAAAAGAAGATATTGAAGAGAAGTACGGCGCTGAATACGTGGAATTAGAAGATTTAACGGTTCGATCAGATTATGTAATATCTGCCCTACCATTGACAGAAGAAACAAAGCATACTTTTAGTGAAGAAGTATTCCAGAAAATGAAGGAATTCTCAACATTTATAAACATATCACGTGGAGGTTTAGTAGATACTAAAGCACTTTTAAAAGCTCTAGATGAGGGATGGATCAAGAATGCAGCGATTGATGTTTATGAAGAAGAACCTTTGCCTCAGGATTCAGAATTATTTGAAATAGAAGAAGATAAGCTACTTCTAACCCCACACATGGCCGGTTTATCTATAGAAACTGGAAAATACGCTGGATTAGAAGCTGCAAAGAATGCTTACAAAGTTTTAAATGGGGAAGAGATAGAAAACTTAGTGAAATAGAAGACAAAGATCTTAAAATTCTTTGAAATGGAAGATACTTCTTTAGGTTAAGTTAAAGTTAGAGATAATTGATTTCTTTACCCTAAAGAAGGTTCTATTCATAATCTTAGACATCAATCTAAAGAGAATGATGATAAAATATTTTATTGTATGATTGTAAGGTTTTTAAGGGTTTCAATGCAAAGGTTTCTAAGAAACGATTTTTTGTTTTCATTGTTTTTGACTATTTTTTTAGTTCTTGCCATTATTGGTAGATACTTGTACTTTAAACCTCCTGAGTTAATACCTCTTTTGCTAGTTTTTGTTTTTTGGGCAAGTTTGGTTTTAGGTTATAGATCAAATATTGAAGTTCCTAAAGCTATTTATATGATTATAGTTTTCTTTGCTTCATTATCATTTATTCAGTTTAGTTTGTTATCTTTTGGTTTCATCTTTATTTTATTGTTAATTCTTTTTTCTTTAACAGAAACTGGCTATTTGCAGAAGTATGAAAAAAAGTTTGGTTATTTGTTCTTCATTGCAGGGTTTTCTATAATTATTTTTGGATTTTATAGATTAGGAATTCCTATATTAAGCCCTGAAAATCGTTATGGTAGTATGTGGATTTTCTCTACAGGAGCCATGGTTTTTTTCGTGTTTTCTATAGCTTTAGTTAAGGATTTAAAAATTTTTATAGGATCACTTTTTTTAATTCTTGTTTCAACATTCAGATCGAGTTCTTTTATTCTTCTTTTAACTTACTTCTTTTCAAAAAAATTGAATAAAAAAAGAGTTATTGGTTTAGTAATTGGAAGCTTTTTAATTCTTTTAGTAGGTAACTATGTAGCCCTTGAAACTAGAGGTTGGGATTTCACAGTCCTCAAACTAATTTTAAATAGATCTGGGTTTACTTATAGTGTTTATCAGGATTTGGTTCAGACTTCTCTTCCATTCGGCAGATTTCATGGAGAACTAATTCTTTCAAATAATCCTGGTATCTTAATTTCAAATTTGTATGATTATTTAAATCCTGGTCAGAGTTACACGAGCTTCTTTTTCGGTCAACCTGTGGCTGATTTCGGAATTTTCGGGTCCTTAGAATGTTTTCTATATGGTTTACTTTTGAAAAAAATTGAATATGTAAAAAGATTTAAAGCTATAGGTATTTCTTTTAGTATAGTAATAATTGAAATTGGAATTACTGGTTTGCCCCTTGGGGTATTGGCCTTTTGTTCATATTTAGTGAAAATTCAAAATGAAAAAAAGGAGGAAAATACATGAAAAAATTTAGTGAACCCGTTAAAAGGAAGGGTTTGTTGATAGTACTAGATGGGGCTGGAGATCGTCCAATTAAGGATTTAGATGGTAAAACTCCTTATGAATATGCTAAAACATCTAATTTAGATAAACTAAGCGAAATTGGTATTAACGGGTTAATGGATCCGATAAAACCAGGCCAACCTGCTGGTAGTGATACATCGCATCTTTCATTGCTTGGAAATAATCCTTATGAAACTTATAAAGGTAGAGGATATCTTGAAGCCTTAGGAGTTGGATTGGAACTGGATGAGAGTAATATTGCATTTAGATGTAATTACGGGACTTTAAGAAATGGTAAGATAGTTGATAGGAGGGCTGGAAGAATAAAGGAAGGAACAGAAGAATTGGCAAAATCAATACAAGAGGAAGTAAATCTTCCAGTAAATTTTAAATTTAAAGACTCTACAGAACATCGTGCAGTTTTAGTGCTTGAAGAAGGTTCGACTAAGATTACAGACGGTGATCCTCATGACATTAATAAGGAACCCTTGGAGATAACTCCTAAATCAGAGGAAGGTGAAAAAACAGCTAAACTTCTTAATGAATTCGTTAATCAGGCACATAATATTTTAAAAAACCATGAAGTTAATTTGAAAAGAGAAAAAGATAATAAGTTACCCGCAAACTATATCTTGGTTAGAGGAGCCGGAAAAAAACCTTCTACATTAGATTTTAATAATAAATACGACGTCAAACCATCAGCTGTTGTTCCTACTGCCTTAGTAAGAGGAACACTGAGATCAATGGGATTCAAAATTTTAGATGTGAAAGGAGCAACCGGAGGATATGACACAAATGCAATAGCTAAGGCAAATAGAGTCATAGAAGAATTCAAGAATGATAGAGACTTCATATTCCTACATTTCAAGGCAACAGATCTTGCAGGACACGATGGAGACCCTGAAAAGAAAATAGAAATGATAGAAAAAGCTGACAAAATGGTTGGAAAACTACATGAAAAACTAGAACTATCCAAATACGCAATAGCCTTAACCTCAGACCACTCCACACCCTGTGAAGTGATGAACCATAGTGGAGATCCAGTTCCAATAGTAATAGCAGGTGGTGGAGTAAGAACTGATAATGTAAACAAATTTGGAGAAAGACCCTGTTCTAAAGGTGGGCTAGGCAGAATTAACGGCAAAGACGTATTACTCACTATAATGGATCTAATGGGAAATACTAAAAAATATGGAGCTTAGACAGTCAACTACCCCGCCCTAAAGGAAGGGGCTTGTATATGGTACCGCCAGACCATAG
>CAYNOZ010000002.1:0-1713 GCA_964398955.1 uncultured Thermococci archaeon
TCTGCACCACCAGATCTTAAGTCTGGCCCCTTTGGCCTGGCTCGGGAACCCCCGCATTGATGCTATGTTTGTTGACAATAAGGAGTTTATAAGTTTTTCCCGGTCCTTATTGAATTTATTTTTTCTTTGTTCATTTTTATTTTGCTATTGATTTTTTGGTTTTAACTATATTTCAGGCAATTTATATTTTTATTGAATTTTTTGTGATTTATCTGAATTAAGACACAAGATTTAAAACTTTGCGGTATCTTGATTTAGAGGAGATTATATGAAAGTTTTGATACTTGGTGGAGGAAACGTTGGATTGGGTATTGCTAGGCGTATTGATGATGAAGATATGGATGTTACTGTAGTGGAGAAAAATAAGACCCGGTCTGACGAGTTAAGGGAGAGAAATCTCAAGGTTGTAGAGGGTGATTTTTGCGATACTTCCACCTTAATTGAAGCTGGTATTGAGAATACTGATATTGTTTTGATTACTACTAAGGATCTTGATGAGAATTTAAATGGTTTGAGATCTGTTAAAATTAATAATAGTGATACTTCAGTTGCTATTAGGACTGATGAGAACATTAAGATGGAAAAATTGAAAGAGATTATGAGGGAGAATTTTGAAACCGATTATGAAGTTGATTACATCATAGAACCTTCTTCTTCTATAATAGAGAATATGAATCAAGGATTCAAACACTTGAAGAGATTAAAAAGAACTAAAGATCTTACCAGCACTTTACAAAGTTTTGAAGATAAAAAAATTGGTATTATTGCTCATAATGATCCTGATCCAGATGCCCTAGCATCTGCTTACGCTCTTCAAAGAATATTCTCAACAAGGAACATCGAATCAAAAATATTCTATAGCGGTGATATAAGCCATCAAGAAAACAGAGCTATGATAAATCTATTGAAAATAGAACCTGTAAAAACTAGTGACCCAAGCGAATTAAGAGATGAAGGATACACAGACGTAGCATTAGTTGATTTTCATCCAGGAGGAAAAACAGATATAATCGACGATGAAATGAACATAGTAGCTTTAATAGATCACCATAATTTTCAAATAGAGGATATAGAAAAGGTAAAACATCTAGACATTAGATTAGATAAATCAAGCACCTCAAGTATACTAATAGAATATCTTAAGAATCTTAACATAGAAATCGACCCAGATTTAGCTACAAGTCTCTTCTACGGTGTATACACAGACACTAACAGATTCAGAGACGTAGAAGAAGACGATCTATACTTACTATCCTACATAAAACCATATATTGACAAAGACAAGCTTAGTAAAATGGAATCACCGGACATATCAGGAAAAACATTAGATGTCCTAGGAAAAGGAATAATGGAAAGGGAAACAATAGGAAACGTACTAGTATCAAACCTAGGAGTAGTAAGAGAAAGAGACGCGTTACCACAAGCAGCAGACCTACTACTACAACTAGAAGGAGTATCAACAACCCTAGTATTTGGAATCATAGGAGAAAGAATAGAAATGTCAGCAAGAACAAGAGACGTAAGAGTAGACATAGGAACAGTAATGAAAGACGCATTCAACGACCTAGGAAGCGGAGGAGGACGATCAGGAAGCGGAGGCGCGCAAATACCACTAGGAATATTCAACTACGTAGAAGAAAAAGAAGAACTACTAGACTACGTATCAGGAATAATAAGAGACAAATTCCTAGACTCAATGGGAATAAAAAGAGA
>CAYNOZ010000002.1:1813-45859 GCA_964398955.1 uncultured Thermococci archaeon
ACGTATCAGGAATAATAAGAGACAAATTCCTAGACTCAATGGGAATAAAAAGAGAGTGAATTGACCTTTCCCTAAAGGGAGAGGTCTTACCCAACCACGAAAAGATAAAAATCATAAAAGAAAACACAAAACAAAATTCATTCTTTCTATCGATAACTAGAAATTAAATCATCAAATAAAAAATAAATCACTATATTAAATTAGACAAGGATTTAGATCATTTAAAATATATCATTTAAAATATAATTACTACAATCTATATTGCTCTTCAGAATTAAGTGGTGGGGCCGCTGAGATTTGAACTCAGGTTACCAGCTCCCAAAGCTGGGGGGATAGCCAAACTACCCTACGGCCCCAGAATCATCCGACGAAATGGTTATCTTATAGTTATTTAAATGTTTCGAATTTCTTGAAGGGGATCTAAAAAATTGTTCATAAGCCTTCTCAATGATTATCTAATTCAGTTCAGATGAGGATCATGAATATAATAATTCCTGCGACTGATCCGGATAAAACTGCTAGGAAATTGGTACCATTATTACCTATTACTCCTTTTCTTTCAGCTACTGCTCCTATTACGCTATCAAAGTTTGATCCTATGAAACCAGCTAATAGACTGGACAATGCCACTATAAAAGCTAAGTTGCTTAGGAAAAATAGTGGGATAATACTAATAATTATAGCTCCTCCGAGAGCGGATAATTCACCTAATATTGTTATTGCCCCGTTTGTACCAGGTTCTACTTTTTTCAGGTTGGTTATTAGTCTCGGTTTTTTGTTGGATAACATGCCAATTTCACTTGCTAAGGTATCTGCGTTTGCTGTTGCGATTGATCCGAAGAATCCTGCAAGGTATACATGTTTTTGTGTATAAATTTCTATTAATATGAATAAGAATGGTATTAATCCATTTCCTAATACATTTCCTAGTCCTCTAGTTACTTGGATGACTCCCTCTTCTTTCTTTGTTTTGGTTCTAAATTTTGATGCGATAGAACCGATTGTCATGAACATTAGGAATGCTATGAAATACATTAGTCCAGAGTAAAGGCTAACCCATCCTATTATGAAGGATGCTATAGACCCTTTAAGATCTAGAAGTTCTTTTTTCCATGCAATTATGTTCAACCCACCAACAATCAGCGTTATTATTATTTCACTCAGCATTGTATCAAAATCTCCTCTTTTTTATTTAAAGGTTTTCTTTTTGTTTGTATTTACTGAATCTCATTTATGAGTTTTACTAGATCCTGTCTTTCGAACACTTTGTTTCCATGCCCGGGTAATATCTTTTCAAAGTCATATTCTAAAAGTTTACTTAAATTGTTTCTTGCCTTTTCGTAATTATCGCAGTACCCTTCATATGGTAGATTTAATTTATTTCTTAATCCTATTACTGTATCTCCAGATATTAAAACTCCTTGATCTCTGTATTCTCCTTTTACCGCTAAAATACTTAGATTTCCCTCTGTATGTCCTGGGATCTTTATTGATTTAAGATCCAGGGGTAATTCTTCATTATCTCTGATTTCATGATCAGGTTCACATGTTTTGTAGTTAAAGTATTTTTTATTGTTTACTTGAACGTCTCTTTTTGGAACTCTATTTTCTTTTAAAGCATATGAATCGTTTTTGTGTATGTATATGGGGGCTTCATATTTTTCGCTTAATTCGCAAGCATTTCCTATATGGTCCACGTGACCATGTGTTAGAATTATGTGTGAGATATCTGGAAGGTTGAAGAGTTTATCTGATTGGTCTTTGAAACCTGTATCTACTAGCACTGATTCTTCTTTATGTTTGAGATAGAATGAGTTGGGATATGATAAATCTATTATTTTTATGTCTTCTATTTTCAATTATTTTACCTCTTATTCAAATATTTTCTTTATCTCCGGATATATTGACACATTTGTCTCTTTATGCGGTATTGTATTAGTTGCAACTATTTCTTTTGCTCCGGCTTCTTTAATTTTCTTTGATGCATCCTCCATTAGAAAAGCGTGGGTACAGGTTGCATGTATAGAATCAGCTCCCTGTTCTTCCAGTAATTTAACAGCTTCCGACATTGTACCTCCTGTACTGATGATATCATCGAAAATTATTACTTCATTACCGGAAACATTCATTTCATGTACAGACATTTCAACCTCAGTTGGGGAGATCCTATGCTTGTCTAAATAGTCATATTCAGCATTTAATTGGTTAGCTAATTTCTCAGCTCTTTTTATCGCTCCCTTATCAGGAGCTATTATTAAAGGATCATTTAAATCATTGAAATAATTTGACAGAGATTTTATTGGAATAAGATTTTCAGCATCATTAAAGAACCTCGTAGTTTTCGGGTTATGAAGATCAAAGAAATAATATTCATCAAAATAATTATTTAACATATTAGCAACAGCACGAATACTAACCGGCTCTCCCTCCTCAACTACTCTATCCTGCCTTGAATAAGCCATATAAGGAATAATAGCATTTAATTTCTCTACGCCCTTCTCTTTTAGAGCATCACCAAATAACAATAATTCTATCAATTTCTCATCCTGAGGACTATAAGAAGATTGAACAACAGTAACCTCATCACCTACATCATCTAAAATTCTAACATACTTATCCCCATCCGGAAACTTATCTATCTCCAAATCAACTAACTCATCTTCCTCAAAATCATCCTCAAACGGTTCAGAACCTGATCCTAACACAAAATCCATAATACCACCTAAAAAATATAATCTTATTACTTAAATAAACTGATCTCATGCAAATAAAATAAATTCAAAACAAAGTCAACAACGACTTACACCTCAAAGCAAACCTCTACCTTAACATCCTACCCAATACTTAAAAAGTATACCTCCACAAGAAGAATCATAAAAACTAAAGACCAACATCAAAAAACTTACTACCACATAAAATAGGTATTCTAAACAATTTTCAAAATCTAATATAACCTAAAAACAAAAAATACAAAATAAAATACAAAATAATATATTAAAAATCAATGAAAAAGTTATTTAATATCTATAAAATATTAAAAAACCTATAAAGATGAAAAACCATCTTATTTTAACATATATTAACCCTACTACGACTAGGAAAAAGGCTTTTATAACATGGAAATAAAAGAACACAGGTGACAATATGAGTGGAGAAGAAAGTAGAAAAACGGGAACCACCACGGTCGGAATAAGAATAAATGATGGTGTGGTTCTAGCGGCTGATACTCAAGCTTCATTAGGAAATATGGTTTCCAGCAAAGACATAGAAAAAGTCCTTAAAATCACTGACAGAATCGGAATAACCACCGCAGGATCAGTTGGAGACGCTCAATATTTAGTCAGAATCATCAAGGCACAAACTAAGATGTACAAATATGAAGAGAAAAGAAACATCACCATAAAATCACTCGCAACCTTACTCTCAAACATCTTACAAAGAAACAAAGTGCCAATACCATTCATGAACCAACTAATCCTAGGCGGATACGACGAAGAAGGACCAAAAATAGGAACCCTAGATCCTCTAGGCGGACTAATATTTGAAGAAAAATTCACAGCAACAGGATCAGGATCACCAATGGCCTACGGACTACTAGAAGACGAATACAATGCAGACATGACCATAGAAGAAGCTAAAGACCTTGGAAAAAGAACAGTAAAAGCAGCCTCACAAAGAGACATCTACACCGGAGAAAAAAAGGTACAAATAGTAAGCATAACAGAAGAAGGCTACGAAAGCAACTTCATCGAACAATAATCTCTATCTTTTTTATTTTCTATAAAACCTAAAAAACTAAAACCAAAAAACTTTTAAGTAGAATGTTTGCACATAATACAGGAATCTCAGCCCCGGTAGTGTAGTTCGGCCAATCATGTTGGCCTTTCGAGCCGATGACTCGGGTTCAAATCCCGACCGGGGCACCAAAAAACCATTATATAAAGAATAAATTCTTCTCATGCCCTGGTAGCTTAGTGGTAAAGCGCGTCCTTGGTAAGGACGAGAGCGCGGGTTCAATCCCCGCCCAGGGCTCCATATTGCTTAGTAAAATGCCAGCCTGCGGGTTCGCCTGTTCTAAGAACTGAATACTGCCTTAAGGCAGTTTCGATGCTGTTCCGCTTCAAAATTTTAAGTATCTGTCGAACCATTCTATAATTATGCAGAGCCTAGAACAACCTGAAGGCGAGGATGAAAACCCTGAGAAAGAAATAGATCAGCTATCAGAAGGCCAGTTCTCAGAAGACCTGTATGAAGAACTTTCCAATGATAGCGAGTACAGCGATCTGGCCGAAGAACTGATGGCAGGAGTTCCAGAAGAAGCAAGAACGAACGACGGAGTCACCTACGAAGTGAAGGGTTTCGAAGATACAGAAGATGGGATGGTCATGGCCAAGGTCTCCAACAGCAGCGAAGAGGAAGAGCTGGCGGAGAATTTGCTACAGATCTACGTTGCTATGGAGCAGTTCAAGTACGAATTGGGTCCAGAAGAAGCAGAAACTTATGATGAGGAGATTTTGGAGCCGTTTAGACAAAGTATTGCAGGAGAGTACGTTAGAAATGCATAAGTATTAATCGTTTGCAATACTTCTAAGCATTGATTTATGGTTTTCAGGAAGGTAGGTTCCCGCTTCTTTAGCTTCTTTTATTAATTTATCGGCTTTTCTGAAACTAATTTTTTCTCTTTCAATTAATTTTCCTAAAATGCCTAAAGTTCCCTTCAGATTTAAGCCAATTTTTTCACACGCCTCACGTGCTCTCCCATCGTCAAGACAGCAGAAATATTCTTTATTCTTATTATCAAATTTTTCTCCAAGTGTTAATACTGCTAATTCGCCATCTCCTAAACGAAAATATCTATTAGATAATTCCTCATGTCGATTTTTATCACACTTTATAATCTTAGAATTATTTAGAATATCTTCTGTTATAGAATTATTCGTATCTACCTCTTCGATGACATTTTGTGGTATGACTATTTCATATTCTGCTTCCAATAGTTTGTTGAAGATGATGGGTTTTTCAAGTTCCTCTATCCAACTAATAAGAATTGAAGCATCAAGAATAAGTTTAGTCATTTAGTCCACTCTTGAAACTTGATACGGATAATCCTGCTAGTTCAGAAGCCTTTTCCAGACTAATTTTCTCCTTTCGATACATATTCTTAGCTAATTTAACTCGATCTTCCTCTATATCCTCCTTCAAAACTGATTGAGCAGTCATTTCTGGATAAGTCTCATAAATGTACAAAAGAAGTTCATTCTTAGTTAAATCGTTCATAAATCTCTTTATGTCTTCTATTAAATCAAGAAGATCTTCGTCAGCAATTTCATATATCTTATTTACTATCTCTTTCCCTCTGTGAGTTATTTTAATTTTCGAATTTTCTTTTTTCACGTACCCCTTAAACTGTAGGTTATCAAGAATATTTTCAACAGTCTCACTGTAAGGGCCTTTGTTATAAGGTTGGAAGTTAAAATAGTCTTCTAATTTCTTTAAATTCTTTGCTATCATGAAGATTTCTTTCTGAAGCCATAAGTTACTTGGAATTGCTTCCCCGCCATCTGCCTCTAGGAGAATAAGGAATACCTTTTCTACGTCATCAATGTCATTGAGGTTATTTTTCTTATTCTCTGAAGTTGAATCCTTGCTTTCCAATACAATCCCCAATGCTTAAGTAGAACTGTGACTACTTAAAAGGTATGGCGAGTCTCAAGGTAAAACTTCGATCTTTAGATGATGAAACACCCTTCTCTCATAAAAAAATTAAAGTTGGTTCAAAGAGTATAGAAACACCCGCTAAATCACTAGATATTGGGAAAACCACAAAAAAGGATCCCGTGTCAGAAGATTCAAGAGGAATAAATGAGATATACTTCAAGATTACACCTAAAAAGCTCAAAGAAGGTAGAGAAGGAAAACACCCTCACTTCAAAAAGAAGATAGGAGGATCACTTAACAAAGCAGAAAAGGATGAATTCAACATAATTTTTCCTGCTTATGATTCTCAAACTGAATTTAATGATGATAATTTATTCCTTTTAGTTGATACAGTTTATTCTACTTCTGATTTCGTGACTATTCCGCTAATGCCCAGTTTGGTCGATGCAATAAGAAAAGACGAGGGGAAAGGAACCGATTCTAAATTCTTTCAAATGTATAAGAACAATATAAAGAGATATATTAAAGCAGTTAGACAGATTGATGGTAAACCAATAATTGGAACTCTCCCAGCAATTTCTTGGAACTTCACAAAAGAGATAGTAGATTTATATTTAGACAAAGGCATTAGAGGTTTTTGTTTCGATTTTCTTGGAAGAACTATAACGGCCGAAAGACAGCTTTCTGATGTCGTTACACCGCTCATGAGAAAAGTATTTCAAAGAGATCTCCAAGAAGATATATTCTTATATGCAATGAACGCACACAAAGGTAGAAGTACCGGTAACTTTACACCAGCCAGAGATTTTCTAGGACTCGGATTTGGTTTCGATATTTTGGGAGATAAACATATTCAGAGAACAATGACTGAAGAAGTAGCTAAGAAATTAAATAGCGGAAAAGATACATTTTTCCTCTTTAATAAAAATGACTACATTTACAACTCCTATGAATACGAAAAACTTCAAGAAAATTTACCAAGCGACACAGGATTAAATGAACAAAGAATCACAAACAAAAAGAGTCAAAAATACAAATTTCAAGCCTTAATCAACGCTGAGCAACAATCCAAAGAGTGTAAAGATCTCAAAACAAGTATAGATGAAAACAGAGTAACGGAATACGTATCTCCAAAGAAAGGTGCAAAAAGCGAAAGAATTATCAAAGAAATGAAAAGCTCAAAAAAGAAATTTAAGGAAAAGAACTCCACTCAGGTATCCTTAAGTGCTTTTAAAGACTGATAAAAAATCGGGGTTATCTTCCTACTACTGCCCATGCTTGTATATCTGCGTTTACTTCACTTTTCTTTTTTAATGTAGTCTGATGTTCTGGAGATTCATCTATATATTCATCTAAGAAGTCCTCAAGTTCATCTAAAAGATCATCTATCTCCCAGTCGGATAGGGCCCTTCCTTTAATAAGTTCTCTTAAAGCTCTGCCTTCTTCAGTATTCTTGATGGCAATGTTCTTGAATTTCTTAAGAATCTTTTCCGCTCTTTCAGAGTACTTTTCATGTTCAGGAATTATGACCTGTTGAAGGTATGCGATTACCATTTCTTGCTGTTTACTTTGTTTCTTTCCCTGTTTATAAACTCCAATAGATTGGTATCTCTCTTTTCTTGCTTTTACTTTTCCTGAATCGGATCTTTGCCCCAGTTTTTCTGAAGGTAACATCTTCCCATTTTACATTAAGAATCTCCCCGATTCTGCCCCCAGTATCCCAAGTAAAAAATATCATCAATCTGTCTCTAAACAAGTCCCTGGAATTCATCAGTTTCTTAACTTCGCTTGGTCCTGGTAGTTCTTCCGGTGACGTCATAGGCTTTTTTGATCTTTTGACATTGGTAGAGATGAAATCAACGATCTCTGGTTCTTCTTCCCCAGTAAGAAATGAGTAAAATTTTCTTATAGCTTTCTTGAATTCTTTGATGGTCCATACGCTGTAGTCCTTTTCATTTATTTCGCTGTTATTTATCTTTCCGACTAACTTCTTTAATTCCATTTTATCCGGGTCCAGAAGTGAGAAATCTATGCTTGGGGCCAGAGTAATGAATGAATACAGATATCTCTGAACAGCTTTCCTTCCAACACCCTCAGCTCTCAAATGCTCCTTGAATTCCAATATTTTTTCCAATTCTTCTCGAGAATAGTCCGACTCTTTTAGCCGGGAGATAGACTTTTTAAGCCTTCTTTCCATGTTATGTATGTCTGACATCTTGGACCTCCTTAAGGCGGCCCGCAGATCCTTTCTCGGCAACTTAACAAACCAGAGCTTGTTCTCCCAGGGCTCCAATAAAATCTTAAGGAATAAAAATATAACAAAAACCAAAATAAAGAAAAATATTCTTCTAAATTACCTTTAAAACTTTAATGAAACCTCTTAACTGAAAAATATTAATAATACCAACTTAAAACAAGACCTTTAAGAATAGAATAAAAAAATCCCAACTAACCTAAAGAACAATAAAAAATGAGGAATTAAAAGAACTAACCAATGCCACGAGTTGGAACCATACAAATCAACAAAAAGCCACAGAAATCATCTCACCGAGTTAAAAAAAATTTAATGTTTAATATTTCCCAATTTGTTTGAAATATAAGAATTATAAAATAGATTAATTAATAACATGTTAAATCTCCATTTATAAGATAAAATACAAATAAAGAGTCAAAACAAGTAAATCTCGATAAAACTACTTCTCAAATATTTAAAAATTATTTAATATCACATGTGTTTAAAACATATTTTTTAAACATATTCTTTCGAATCATAAATTGTTTAAGGATCTTAATTGATAATTAACTGCCGTGGTACTGTAGTAAGTAGTAAGATGACAATGTGATCATGGATAGGGAATCATCAGGAAACCATGATGTGAACTCGTGGTGAAAGTTACGGGGGCGCATGATGTTAAAGTTGTGATGTAAAACTATCCATGGCTTGAACCTGTCATTGGCGAAAACTATGGCGCCACGGCTATTTTTTGTTATTTAAACATTTCTCATTAAAATTTTATTTTATATTGGTTTTAAATTTGTAATTCTATTTAGTTTTTTGTTGTGTTTTTAGTTTTGTTATCTTTCATAGTTGGGTAAGACCTCGTCCCTTAGGGCGAGGATACACCCAAGCTAACCTAACAATTTTAAAGTTTAAAATCTTATATCTCGGTAATCTTTTAGAGATGGTCTCTCTATCATGGCTGGTCTAAATTGGCAGTAGGTGTCTGCCTTACCAAAAGCAAGCATGGACCACTTAAAGATAACTCAGAGCCCTGAGAGGGATATGGGTAACGGTTGCGTGGCACAACCATCAACCTACCTGTTCGATAGGACGGCTGGCACCTTCCATCCAAAAGAACAGATAAGTTGCAAACCTTAAAAGACCAACCGAGAAGCCCCGACCCTCAGGACGGGGAGGATGTCAACTTCTTCCTCATGGAGGCTCCGCCCTTTAGGTCGGAGAGGAAATGAGGCAAAAATATTTATACTTTCCGTGAAATTAAATAGTCAAGTTTGGCTATATTTCAGACTGTTTGGAGGCTCTGCTGGCGGAGCTGTAAGCAATCCGAGTCTGAAAAGAACCTCTGCAATGCAAGTTCTAAGTATCGGAAGTGCAACCTATAAAGTTCCTGTGTCAGGAACCCTCTTCCTCTAGGGAGAGGAGGACGTCAGATGTTAATTGCCTTTTATAGGGCTGATTTTGAGTGAGTTGGGTGGGGAAGGTGTTTTAGTAGCCTAGTTTTTCTTTTATGATTATTATTGTTGTGTCTGTTCTGGTTGGTTTTCTGTGTTGTATTGTTGTGATTTTACATATTCTATCTTCTGATTTGCAGTTGCTGCATTTTCCTGTTTGGGCGCATGGTACGTTTTTATTGAGTCTTTTAGCGTTTTTTGGTGCTGCAACATTTCTTACTCTTTCTATTCCCTTATCCACGTTTTCCACGATCTTATTTATTCCTGCGACTATTATTACTTGATCTGGTCCGAATATCATGGAAGCTACTCTTTGTCCTGTGCTATCAATGTTTATTAATTCCCCTGTCTCAGTTAGGGCATTTGTGCTGGAGATGAAAACATCTGATGTTAGCTGGTTCTTCCTTACTTGGTTCATTTCTTCGCCTTTGAGACCGCTCATCTTTGCTTTTCTATTATCCGCCACCTCATATCCTTCATCGATTAGAATATCGGATAAACCAATATCTTCTACTGTTACTGAATCCCCAATCCCAATTCTAGCCTTATCCGGAATTAAATCCATTATTTTAGAGACCGATTCTTCTTTATTAGAAACAGAAAAGGCTTTAAAATCATTTTTACGAAAACTTTCCACTGCTCTACCTACCTTAGTATCTGAATACCATCTTTCCTCATCCCTCAAAAACCAACACCACCCAAAATAATTAATAAATAAGAATAAGTTTTTCGGATCCCATGACACATTAACGCTAAACTTGAAATAGAAAAAATTAGAATCAACTATTAACAATTATTGATAGATAAGTAATTCAATAATTTTGAGTTTAAACAATTATTATGTGTTTAATTTAAATTGATTTGATGTGATTGTTCAAGAATATAATTTAATGTTTATTATAGTTCAGGTTATTCTCTAAAAACTAAAAATAATAATTTTAATTACTAATAAATATGGTGGTTGACTGAGGCAAGTTTTATAAGGTACTTATCCTTATATAAGACAGATGTACAAAGATCAATTAAAACAGAATCAATCAAATTTCATAAAAATTTATTCTAAAAACCTAAAATCCACAATTAAAAAAGATTGGGGATTCCAATGAAAATCCGAAAATTGAGGAACCAAGAACGAGGAGTAAGTGTAATACTAGGAGCAATTCTACTAATGGGAATACTAATACTAACCTTCCCAATAATCTACCACCAACACGTAAAAAGCAACATGATAGACAACGAAGAAGCACAAATGGAAAACGTAAAAGAACAATTCCTCGAACTCCAATCAAAAATAAGCTACATGGAAGGACCAAACGACAACGGACAAACCAAAATACCCATGAGCGCAGAATCAGTACCACTATTCCCAGGACAAAGCCCAGCAGGAACAATAACAACAATCAAAGGTAACGGAATACCAACAGATATAGGTGGAGACCCTAATACAAAAGTTTACAAAATCAATACAGGATCAATTAAATTTCAAGGAAGAAACCTATTCTACCCAGATCAGAATTACATCCTCGAGGCAGGTCACGTAATCCTAGAACAAGACGGAAAAAGCATAATGATATCACCAAACGAAGATCTAATAACATACTCAAACAATTCAAACGAAAACAAATTAGAAATAAAATACCCATACCTAAACAAAACAAAGTCAATCTCCTCAACCAGCACAGAAACAATAACCCTAAAATGGGGAGGAAGAAAACGATACCCACAAAACAAAGAACTAATAAAAACCAATCAAACCCTTAAATTCACCTTCATAACAGACCACATAAAAGCATGGGAAACCTATCTACAAGCAAAAGATGACAATATCACCAACATAGACTTTGAAGTAAATAAAACTGCTGACAGAGTTTACATCCAAACACCAGATGACGCAAACTTCACATACTATGCCTCATCCACCGAACTAGGAGGAGAAGTAAAAGAACCAATCGTAGAAACCAAAGGATTTGATGAAGAGAAAGTGAACTATAACTCCGCTGTCCTAAACATGAGTTATAACTTCAAAGACTATAGTGAAGGAGAAATCAGATTCCAATACAGAGAAATACCAAATGGAACTTGGGGTTCAAGTGGATGGGAAACACAATATGGAACTAATTCCACTTATTCTAGACTAATTTCAGGCCTTAAACCAGATACAGAATATATATACAGAGCTCAAATAAAATACAACTCCAAAACCAAAAAAGGAGAAATTAAAGGCCCATTCGAAACAGAAACAATACCTGAATATGGAATAGGGAATGAAACCGGAAACGGAACCGCAGACACCATAATAATGCCAACAAGACAAGATGTTGTCTATCTACAAGATTCCAATTGGGATGAACCTACATTAAAGTTGACTCTGAATAATACTTATGAAAGCTCTGTAAATATTACTAAGTCGAGGGTAGCTTTCTATTCATTAGCATCCCCCGGAGGTGATAGTATAGAATCAAAATGGGGTAGCAATATTACCAACTCTAGTGGAACAGATCTACAACATAAAATTGGAGGGGATTTTCAACCGACGGAGAATGATGGAGAGATTCTGCCTGATGAAAACACAAAAATTGAAATATACCTAGATGCTGATAACAACAACTACAATGCATGGATTATGTATCAATTCAAGATTGATCCAGGAGGATATTATTCATTATTCGTAAGCTTCACCGATAAATAAGGAGAAGGGTAACAATCCTCCAGGCCAATTCAGTAATGATTAACGATAAAATTTGATTCTGAAATTTTTGAGTTAATCATTCTTACCAAGTACAATTAAATAGAATGAGGTTATCTTACCAAACAATTCATCTTATTTTTAGGTATATTTGTTAGGTAAGATCTTTTTTTCTCTTTTTGGAACTATGATCCCTGGTATTCATTGAAAAATTAATCCACCCTATTATAATCAGAGGTGTTACTCAATTACAATAGAATTAAATTAGAACCAAATTTTTTTAATACTAAATACTTTGATAGCCTTTTGTTTGATTTTTGGTTTAAAGGAGACAAACAACTCATAAAAACAAAAGTTAGTTCTAACCTACTATGTTTCTGAACATGGTCTTAAATAGACGAGTTGAATAACATTACTTGAAGAATTTTTGCCGAAAACCTTTAAGTTTTTTCATGATAGATTTAGATATATGCTGGTTTCAGATATTTTCATGATGATTGTTTTATTAACTGGAATTTTAATTGCTTTATATACTGATTTATCAGATTTGAAGGGGGGTTTTATTCCTGATAAGTTAACTTATACTTTGATCTTTTTTGGTGTAATTTTTCATTTGTTGTTAAGCGTATTTTTGGGGGCTTTTGATCCTGTTTTGTTTAGTGTGTCTGGAGCAGTTCTTGGGTTTTTGTTGGGGTTTGTTCTTTACTTTGTTGGGTTGGTTGGAGGTGGTGATTTGAAGTTATTGATTGCAATTGGAGCTTTGATGCCTAACTCACCTACTCCTATTGTTGATGGGTTGGTTCCTTTATCTAGTTATCCTTTTTCGGTTGTTGTGGTTCTTTTGAATGGTATTTTGTTGGAGGCTCCTTTTGTGCTTGTTTTTGTTGTTTATTGTTTGGTTAGTGGTAAGAGTATTTTTTCTAGGGAGGTTTTGATTTCTGATTTGGAGGGTTTGGAGATTCCTGATGAGGCGGTTTATAAAAAGAATGGGGTTGTTAGTGTTGGTGATGATCTTCCTGATGATGTTGATGAGGTTTTTGCTGATCCTTCTGATTTGGGTGGGTTGTGTGAGGATGATATTGTGAAATTAGAGGAGTTGAGGGATTGTGGTGATATTGGTTCTAGTATTAGGGTTAAGAGGTCTTATCCTTTTGTTCCTGTTATTGCTGCTGGTGTTTTTTCTATGGTTTTGTTCGGGAATTTGTATTGGAATTTTTTGATGTTATTTTTGTAAAAATTGTTTTGGTTTTATTTGGGTTTTTTATGTAATTTGATTTATTGTTATTTGTGGTTTTTTTTAGTGTTTTTGGTTGTTTTTTGGTTATTGTTTTCTTTTTTTGTTTGGTTATTGGTTTTGTTCCATTTTTATTTTTCCTAGTGTTTTGTGGAATATCCAGACTCCTACTAGGAATGAGAGGCTTGATAGGGATGCTGATATTTCGTCTCCTGTCATTGCCCATGTTATTGTGTAGTATAGGATTGGTGATAGTATTGTCACTGTCATGATGTATAGTATTAGTATTTTTATGAAGACGTTCATTTTGATCCCTTTCTTTTTTGTTGTTTTTTGTTTATGGGTTGCTGGGTGTTGTTTTTATTCTTTGTTTTGGTTTTTTTCTTCTTGTTTTTCTGGTTCTTTGGTTTTGGTTGTTATTTGTTCTGTTATGTTTTTTATTGCTTTGGTTGCTTTTGATCCTTCTTTGTATTGGATGAGAGGTTTTTGTAGTTCTGTGCTTTTTCTTACGTTTTTGTCGTGTGGTATTTTTCCTAGGTTGTTTGTTCCTAGTCTTCCTTGTATTTCTTTTTCGCTCATTTGGGTTTCTTCTCCGAATATTCTTGAGAAGAATCCTTTTTCTTTCCATTTGTTTAGTATGTATCCTTTTAGTTCTTTTTCAAGTACGTTTCCTACTCTTTGTGTGTTTTCGGCTGATGATACTGATGCTTCGTCTGGTGTTGTTACTATTATTAATTGGTCTGATATTTCTATTGGTGTTATTGAGTTTTTGCTTATTCCGGGTGGTGTATCCATTATGATGTAGTCATATTCTTTGTCTAAGTCATTTATTACGTTTTGAATTTTTTTTGTATCTATTTTTAGAAATTTCCTTAGTGAGCTTTCTGCTGGTAATATATCAACGTTTTTTGAGTAATTTTTTTTAACGTTTTCTATTGTTTCTTTTCCTGATAGTAATTCCATTAAAGTTGGATTAGAGTTTTTCATACCTAGGTATTGGCCAAGATTGCCTGATGAAAGATCAGTATCAACAATACAAACCTTTTTATCTTTTTTTGCTAGAGCTATGCCTAAATTGGCGGAAATGAAGGTTTTACCAACTCCTCCTTTCCCAGATACGACCGATATTTTTGTAATGTTTAAACCCCCAAATGATTTTTTTAATCATGCTTATTTTATTTTGAATTTATTAATAGAACCAAGTTTTATTTCTAGTTTCTTTAATATGATCTTATAGTATAATTTAAAGTTAATTTTTAAATATTTAATGTATTATTATTAAGTTTTCTATTATTTTCTAAATTTTCAGTAATTTGATTTTTTATTTTAGCCATTTCTCGGTTTGTTCTTTTTTGTTTTGGTTTTTTTGGTTTATTTTTTAGAATCCTAGGAATGTGAAGAAGGCCCATGCTATGGTTAGCATTATTAGGGAAAATTTTAATCCTGCGTATGGTGTTCCTCTTTTCATCATTCCGGCAAGTATTCCTGAAAAGAATCCTTGTATTAGTGATGCTCGGAAGAAGACTGTTTCGATTAGTGCTGGTTCTATTCCTCCTATTTGTCCTAATGCTTGTCCGCCTGATGCTGTTTGTGATTCTGACATGCGTGACATTAAGGGTACTAGTGAGTTTGCTATGTTGTATGCTGTTAGTAGGAAGATTCCGAATGTTAGGAAGACTATTATTGCATAGGTAGTTGTTACGTTATTTCTTTCTATTTGTAGGTTTCTTTCTGTTTCCACGTCTCTTGCTAGGACTTCTAGTATTTCGCTTGTTTCTGATGCTACTTCTGATGTTTTTTTGATTAGTGACATTACTCTGCTTATCATTCTTATTTCTATTCTATTTGCTGATCTTTGAAAGGCTTCTGTGACTGAGTTTCCCCATTCAATGTCTTTTCTTATGTTTTGTATTTCTTTTCCTAGTATTCCGTATTTTTCTGGTTTCATTATTGTTAGGGCTTTGAAAGGGGATAATCCTGACTTTAGTAGGTCGGAGAAGGAGTATAAGAAGTCAGGTGCTAAATTAATCATTTCTCCTTCTCTTCTGCTCTTTATTTCAAATAGGATTGATACAGGTGTTAAAGATACTATGGCAAAGGCTGTGATCAATGTTTCGATTCTTAAAGTTAAAAATTGGAATAATAGTAAAGTTATTATAGAAGCTATTGGTAATGATATCCAGAGTGAGTGTGGTGGGCTCATTATCAAGCTTTCTACGCTGCCTAGTTTTTCCATTGATTCTGTCACATTTTCTTGGACTGCTTGTTGGAAGGATTTATTTTCTTCAGGAGTTGGTTCGTTCTCTCCAAATTCCGTTCTTGACTGCATATCTAAGATTACTATGAATATACCTGTTCCAAATGGTATTCCAACGTAAACTATTAGGTAAAGTATATTTGTTCTAAATGGCCCCATCATTCCGAATAATATGAGCATTATTACTCCGAATATAGGTCCTAATCCTAGGCTGGTTACGTATACTTCTGAGAGTATTCCTAAAAATTCAAGATTTCTTTCTTGTTTTTCTTTTGCTTCATCGTAATATTCGTTTGATCTTCTACGCAGAAATTCGCTTTTATTAGTACCTGTCTCTATAACGGAGGCGAAAGATGTTAAAAAGTCTTCAAATTCTTCTGATGGTGTCGTTTCGGCTACATCTTCCATCGCGTCTGTTGGACTATACCCTAAAACCTTAGAATTTCTTGCTATTGCTCCAGCTTCTCTTGATATTTCTCCGTACTCAGTTTGTTCGCTGAGAGAATCGAAGATCTCTATAGGTTCGAATCCTCCTTTACTTAAAGCAAGCATATAAGCTGTTGCATGCGGTAACATGTCCTCAATTCCCTTTTCACGATTAGAAGCGCTGATTTGAGGGTAGAACATGAATACTAGATACATTGCAGAACCTAAAATAGTACCAATAATTATTGCAGCTATTATATACAGAAATTCAACCATGCCCTTACTTAGATAACCAATGCCCAAATTTATTGGCAATTTTACATAATCTAACATAGCAGGTCCTACAAAAAAGTATAAAAGTAGGAATGATACTGGAACCATTACAAAGGCTAAAACTAATGAATAAAAAATTGCTTTAGCAGCGTATTTATGAGGGGATCGGGAAACTCTCATACTACGTAGATTTGTTTCAAGCTCAGAATATTCTCTATCCTGAATTTTTTTTCTTATAAACTCGATTGGATCCATTCTTAACACTTACTCATCTGAAACTTTCTCCAAAGCTTTTTCAGGATCAAAATAATATTGTCTGATTAAGGAAGCTACCTCTCCGTATGAAATGAGAGATTTTTCAGCCATTTTTCTTAGTAATTTGCTTCTTCTTTCCACTTCACGTTTCATTTCAGGCATACTCATTCCTTGGTCTTCTCTTATCTGCCTTAATATTTCAGATTCTTCTCTTTTAGTGAATGAATCATCCGCTCTATCCCATTTGTAGGTTTCAATTATCTTCAATCCTTTTGATTCAGATTCTAATCCTAGAAATTCTACGGTTTGATAGTTTCTTCTAACTTTTTTATCTTCTCTATTGGTAAGTAATTGAAGACATAACATATCTAGTTCCGCTAACATTGGTTTTGGCAGGTTTATAGGTTCTCCAACTAGTCTATTTACGGCATCTTGTATAGATCCAGAGTGCATAGTAGAGAATCCTGTGTGCCCTGTACTTATAGCCTGGAACATAGCTAATGCTTCTTTACCTCTTACTTCTCCAACTAGTATTGCTTCCGGCCTTTGTCTTAATGCCTTCCTCACTAATTCATGCATATCCAATTTTTCCCCTTCTCCAGTTTCTCTAGTTAAATTTGGTAGCCAATTATCTTGATAAAGAGATAATTCACGAGTATCTTCTATAGACACAATCTTAGCATCCGGAGGAATAAAAAAGCCAAAAGCATTTAGGGTTGAAGTTTTACCTGATGCAGTACCCCCCACCACCATTATTGATCTTCCATTTTCAACAGCAATCCAAATATTTGCTAACATTTCCGGAGCAAAGGTTCCGTATTTTATTAGATCAACTGGTGTGAAACTTCCTCCACCAAACTTTCTAATTGTGAATGAACTACCTCTTGTAGTAACCTCTGATCCTAAAGCCGCTTGGAGTCTGGATCTATCAGGTAAAGTTGCTTCTACTACAGGATCAGCATAAGAAACGTGAGATCCGCTTTTTTCAGCTAACTTTCTAACGAAAGAATTTAATACCTCTTCTCCGATCTCCAAATTGGTTTTAAGGTTGTAGAAGTCTCTATGGAAAAGATATATCGGTATGTTCACTCCATCACATGAAATATCTTCTATTGCTTCATCACGCATTAACCCATCTATTGGTCCATATTCTAAATTATCTCTAACCAGATGATATAATATCCTATGTATCTTTCTAGGGCTACTTATGCCTCGATCATCTAAAATTTCTTTAAATCTTTTTCCAAGGAGTTTTTCCTTGTTTTCTTTAATTTTTGTATATGGGAGCCTGTTTTTTAATTCTTCCCAAATAATTTCCATTTCTCTTTCCTCTTCCTCCGGCAGTTCTGGTTCCAGTAACTTGTATCTATATTCTCCTGTGTCTGTTTCTTTAACTATCTTCACTTTAGTGTAGGGTTTTTCAACCCAATAATCTTCTACTACTTTTTCTCCTTCTTTTACTTCTTCATCTATAAGTGACCCATATTTTAGAAAATCATATGGACCCATTCCACCTTTCTCATTTAATGGTTTTTCTCCCACAAATTCTTCAAGTTTAGACTGAATCTCCCCGATTTTCTCATCAGATTCCATCAATTCAGAAATATCTGGCTTAAATTCTTTCCAATCAGTAGTAAGTTCCCTTAACCCATCTAATCCATCATCTGACTCTTTTAATGACTCCAACATAGATCCAATCTCTTCATCATCTACATTTTCTTTGTCGTTCATTATGGATTATCCCCAAAACTAACCTTAAAAACATTACCTTTTTCCGAACAACTAACTAATACTAAACACACATGTTAAAAAATGTTTTTATCTTTAAAACAAATTAAAAATAAATTTTATAAACTATTAGTTTAGGTATCTAACAAAAAGGTTCTCTTAGCCTCTAACCCTGAATTAGTAACATCAAACTCAAATGTCGAATTAAGCAAGTCACTAGAAGTCACTCCAGAAAATTTATCACAATTCATCTTCCTAGTCCTACTCCCACCACTCGTAGTAGATCTAAACTTAAAAACCCCATCAGATAACGAAAGAATAGAATTCTCAACATTCTCAGGGAAAATACCATCAGACAAACGAGTAAAAATCAACGACCTCCAATCCTCCCTATTCTTAGACCTAATAGTTCTCAAAGAAGTAAGCAAATCCCTCTCCTCACCACTTGGAAAAGCCCTAATCAAATCATCTAAAGACTCAATAAAAATCAAACTATTCCTACCATTATTATCAATATAATCAATAACAGACCTAACAATCTCAATAGCTTCCTCCTCCTCACCATCCTCCAAAGCCTCATCAGGAGATTCCAAAGAAGACAAAGTAGAAGAATAATAATCAGACATTAAATCCTCAAACTCTACAACTTCCCTAAAAGACTCTACCAAATCATCAGAATACGCAACTGAAACATCTCTAATAATATCATTCTTAGTTTTTGAAAGAAGAACATAAAGAATATTATCAGGCAAAAAAACATCCTCACCATCTGACACATTAAGAATACCCTCCTTCCTAGCCGCATTCATAAAAGCAGACGTATGAATAAAAGCCTCACGACCAGAACCAGTCCTACCAAAAAGAACTACAAGAGACCCTGAAGGAAGCCCACCAGAAACAGCTAAATCAATAGATCCAACTCCAGTAGGTATCCTCGCCTCACCATTCTCAAAAGCATCTTCTCTTCTAGACATATTTTTCATCCTTACAACTACAAAAAATAAACAAACTCAATCCAAACAATCTCAACTTACTCACAAATAACCTAGAAACCCAAATAAAGATCCATTCAACGATCAAGAAAATCTAAATTAATTTTAAGTATTCCCTTCTTATTAAAAGAATTAATATTAATAAAGTTTACGAAAATTATTACAAATCCACAACACAACTAATAACTTACTAGCTAAATTCCATAAAATCATTGTCTACTTGATCAGAAAATCCACCACACATCAAAAATTTAATTATCAATTTTGATTCATGGAGAAAGGAGTTAGATTTTAGTTGTGGAGCTCTTGATATTAATTTTCAAGACTTTATGTATTAGTTAATTTTGTGAGAGTTTTACTTTCATGCTAAAAGGTGATAGTAATTTACTTAATTTGTTTTTTTCATTAGATATTTCATATGTACATTAAGGAAAATTCTCTTTTTTTGATAAAAAAATGTAATCTTTATTCTTTTATATAAGTAATAAATAAATCGGAACATTTATAAGTTTTGTAATCATTATTTTGTTTAGTGATCAAGGATTTAGATGATTCCTAACTTACTATCGTATGTGCACGTAAGGTTTTTAATTTATTAGGCATAATGTAGGATTTTAAGTTGTATTAATTAATTTGGTTACTGTTTAAATGATTTTGAAGCAGTTTAAGCTTTTTAATATTAGTTTGATTGAATTCCTTATTACTTAAATATCTGAGTTACTAATTAAATCCTCTGGAGGATTAATATGCAAGAAGTTATGATAATTGACGATGAGGAAGATCTAAGAGAGTTAATTGAAACGATGTTAGTGAAAGAAGGCTATGATGTTCTGAAGGCTGAAAATGGTGAAAAAGCACTTGATATTCTCGAAGATAAGACTCCTAACTTGATATTGCTTGATATTCATATGCCAGGACTTGATGGATGGGAAACACTTGAAGAGATGGAAAGGAGAGGTATTACCGAAGATTCCCCAGTAATAATGTTTACAGTAGAAGAATTGACGTTCGTGAAAATGCTAAGAAAAGATATAGAAGGATTAGTTGGATACATAGAAAAACCATTTGAAAGAAAAAAACTACTTAAAATTATAAAAGAATACATAGAAAAAACAGAACAAATAAGAGACCTAAGAAAAAAAATAGAAAAAAACCCAGAAGGCGGAGACTACATGGCAGAGGCCTATGAAGCATGGTCAAGATCTCAAATGATACATGAAAGATTCTTAGAAAAACTAAAGGAACTTGAAGATAAATATAACGACAAAGAAAAACTAGCAAGAATCAAAAACATGAAAAAAGGAGAAAAAAATACTATAGAAAACTTAGAACATAAAAAAGAAGAACTAATCCAGACAACCAACTTAAAACTTGATGAAAAATTCGATAAACCAAAAATCTGAAACTTAAATCTAAAGAACAAAATTAGAATCAAAAAAGCTAGAATAGCTCATAAGGTTAAAAAATAAATGATGGAGGACTTAACATATGAGTGAAGAAAACAATGATGAAGATTATGAGAAAATGATCAGACACGACTTGAAAAACAAAATGCAAATAACAAGAGGATATTTAGAACTTATGGAGGATTATGAACTACCAGAAGGATCAAAAGATTTATTAAAAAAAGCTATGAACTCAACAAAAGAAAGTCAAGAACTCCTAGACAAATGGAAACTTAAACAAGACCAAAAAGAAGGAAAAAGTTAAAGATATAATCAAAATTATGGAATCTATCTTAACGCTTATTTATTTTTAAATTTTCTCCAGCCGAAAGCCACAATTAAGATTACTACAAGAGGAAACTCGAACAATTTCATTCTTATTAGAAAACCTGAGATCGTTAAGATTTCATTGAAAAAAATGGAACCAAAAATGTTGGTAAAGATTCCGTAATTAGTGATGAATGGAAAAAGTTTGAAAAATCTTTAATACTTATATTCCTTAATTATTGTGAGTGTGTGAGATAAGATGTCTGAAAGGTCAGTTTATAAGACTCAAGTTTCAGAACTTTTATTCGGTTCAGGACTAGTTAAAGAGCAGGAATTCAAAGAAAAAGCTGATATAAATTTTATGAAGGCTCTTGAAGAATTGGAAGAGGAAAATGAAGCAATTGAAATAGAAGTTAATGAAACAAAATATTTAACTAAGATCATAAATCCAGTTCTGAAAAATAATCTTAATTCTGATGAAAAACTTTCAAATTTACTAGAAGAAAAGGCTAAATACTTTCTTATTGAAAATAGGGAAGATAAAAAAGTAATTTTAATTTTTGATAAGGATTACAATCTAATTCCAATTAAAACTGAGGAGAACATAATAAATAATTTCTTGGAACACTCAGAAAAAAAGGAAAAAATATGTAATCAAAATCTAGAAGAACTATGAATTCTTCAATACCATCAATTAAGAATTAAAGAGTTAAGATATCAAAAAGAAAGTAAGTTAAATTTAGATTAATATTAAATTTTAGGTAGTGAATAAAGATGATTGATATAATATTTACCTTATTACCGATCATATTTTTGATTGCAGTAATAATTAACAAAATAATGGCTAAGAAGAGATCAGAAAGTGGGATATCGAATGAACAGAGGGGAAAACCAAGTGACTACAGTTCAAATGATGATGAAAGTACACAAACAATTTTCGATCAAATAAACAATTTCAAAAATGAGGCGTACGATAACGTTAAATCACAAAAAAACGTAAATAGGAATAGTAATACTCCAATAGAATCAGAAAACACTAAAAATTTTAATTCATCCACACTTCAAGGATTTAAACTATTTTTACTGCATTTGATTTGGTACAAATCGAATGGAAAAAAAGAAATAACCACCTCAGAGATATTCTCTGTCAAATACTTTGAAGGTATGAATTACCAACCTCTGTACTCACAACTAAAAACATTAGCAAAATTAGGATATTTAAGCACTAACGGTAAGATACCGAACATAAAAATTAAAATCACTGAAAAGGGTAATGAAGAAATAACAAGCTATTTTACAGAAGAAGAACTAGAAGAAAAGAATAGACAAAACCTAATGGTAAATTCTATTGAAAATATACTAACATACAATCAGGTAGATAGCAAAACAAAAGAACTCTACTCTAAACTATTAAATGATTTAAAGAATCCTAAAAAGTAATATTTGCTGATTAAAAGCATAGAATAAGGTATATAATAAATTTATACTGTTAAGAGGTTACTATACCTTTTAATATGTTACTAAAAATTAACATAAACTAAGAATAGATGTTTTCATGTTATTTTTATTTAATTATATGGGTATTTTAAGATTAGTTATGATTTTCTTAGATTTAATTCTTTTTTAGACAGATAAATACTCTTTTATTGATTAGAGGTGCTTTCAGAGTTATTAGATAATGTGTTAGGTTTTTACCTAACAAAAGCGAAAAACTAATACACTTATATACCTAATCTATCATGATGGAAATATGGAGAAAATTGAACTTGATAGAACATCTTTTAAGGCATTAGCCTCTGATACGAGGATAAGAATTATTAAAAAGCTTCATGAAAAAGATAAAAGAATTACTGATTTATCTAAAGATTTAGATCTAACTAAACCTACAATATCAGAACATTTAAAGAAACTAGAAGCCTCAAACCTTGTACAAAGAAAATCAGAACAGAAAGCTAGAAAAAGAGTGTACTATGGATTAACAGAAAAAAGCAAATCACTACTAGAACCAAAATTTACTAGAAACGTAAAAATACTACTAGGATTATCAATAATATCATTTATAGGAGGATTAACCAAATTTTATCAATCAATTAACACTAAAACTGGAGGAGATTCACAAATAGGAGTAATGAACACCCCTGAATACTCCACAGCCTCTACCATAGACAAACTCATACAAAACCCACCATGGCTAGGAATAATCCTACTAATAACAACATTAACATTCATCACAGTAACCGCCTGGTACTATAAAAATAAAACACCAACAATCCGAAAATAACAAATAAACAAACAAAAATAATAAAAAACTATTTTCCTTAAACAAATAATTAGATTTATTCCCTAAAAATTCAATAAACCAACTTAAAGTATTTTTATGAAAATAAATAACCAAAAAAGACATAAAGAGATAAAAACATACTTAAAAGATTAACTATGAACTTTGATCATGAAATCGATAGAACTGGGACTAATTCGCTGAAGTGGGACTTCAGAGAAGAATACTTAGGAAGAGATGATGTCCTCCCAATGTGGGTCGCAGATTCTGACTGGAAAACAGCAAAACCTATTCTCAAATCAATAAAGAAAAGGATTGATCATGGAATCCTCGGTTATACAAAAGCTGGGAAAAAACATGATGAAGCCGTCATAAATTGGGTTAAAAGAAAATATGGATGGAATATTAATTCAGAGTGGATAGTTTACACTAGTGGAATTGTACCATCGCTGAGCGTTTCAGTTAGAGCATTCACAAATTCTGGAGACGGAGTTTTAATTCAAACCCCTGTTTATTATCCATTTTTTTCCGTAATCAAGAATAATGGCGCTCATATAGTTAACAACCAGCTAATTTATGATAGATCTAATAATGAGTATGATATCAACTTTGAAGACTTAAAAAGTAAATTAGAACCTGATCAAAATTTAATTGGTACTAAATCAAGAGTCAAGATGATGATTCTCTGTAATCCTCACAACCCTGTCGGTAAGGTTTGGAGCAAGAAAAAACTTAGAAAAATTGGAAAGATGGCTTTAGAAAACGATGTATTAGTAGTTTCAGATGAAATACATTCTGATATTATCTTTAATGGTGAACATACACCTTTTTCCTCTATTTCAGAAAAAATAGCTGAAAATTCCATAACGATGATTTCCCCAAGTAAGACTTTCAATATTGCAGGTCTCCATATAGGGATAGCTATAATTCCAAATCCTAGGATAAGGAAGATTTTTGAAGAAAATAGAGAACATCTTCTGAAGGAAGGAAACGTATTGGGTTTAACTGCTCTCAAAGCAGCTTACAAACACGGCGATGAATGGTTAAATAAACAAATATCATATCTTCAGGGAAATAGAGATTTTGCAACTGAATATGTGAAGAAAAATATTCCTAAAGTTGAACCTATTCAACCTGAGGGAACTTTTCTACTTTGGTTGGATTTTCATGATTTTGATGTAGAATCTGAAAAACTTAATGAGTTTATTGTTGAAGAGGCAGGTGTAGGGTTAGATGATGGTTTGTGGTTTGGACCTGGGGGTGAAGGTTTTTTAAGACTAAATTTTGCTTGTCCTAGATCTACTTTAGAAAAAGGTTTGAAATCAATTGAAGAAGCAATTAAGAAGAAATATTCTTCTGTTGATCCGAGTTTTTTGGAGAGCTAAGTGTTTTAGCTTTCCTTGCCTGTGAAAACTTTAGTGATTTCTTTTGTTGCTCCTTTTTGAGAGAATACTGTTATTAAATCTCCTTCTTTAATTTCTGTATCTCCTTTTGGTGTGATTAGATTATGATCTCTATCTATTGCTAGTACTATAGTTTTTTGATCTATTAATCCTTTATTTGCTGATTCTTCTAATGTTTTATCAATTAAAGGTGATTCAGAAGTAACTGTTATTTCAAATACTTCTGCTCCTTTTGTCAGTTTCATATAATTCTTAATAGAAGGTTTTTTCATAGCTCTATACAGATATTCTGCGATAAGTTCATCTGGATCACCTATTACATTAACTCCAAGTTCTCTGAAATATCTAACATGACTAGTATGATTAACAAGACTTATTAAGGAAGGTATCTCAAAATCTTTTGCATTAAGCATAACCATAATATTTGCTGAGTCATCAGAAGTAGTTGAAATTATTGCATCTGCATTATCAGCACCAGCATCCTTTAAGGTATCTCTTATCGTTGCATCACCCTTTATAAAAACAGAATCATATCTGGATGAAGCTCTATTAATTTTTTCTTCATCCTCATCTATAACCACGACATCATGATGATCCTTTAAAGCAAATTCAAGAGTCTTCAAACCAATATCCCCCGCTCCAACTATGATCATATACATTAAGAATACCTCTTAAATTTGCATATAGATTAAGTTATTTTAAAGTTATGTTTCCAGAATGTGACATCTCATCCAACTTGAAGGTTAGAGCTTCCAATAGTCAAACAATTCCAATCAAAGGTTGAGATGTTACCGTGGAAGTGGTGAAAATTTAAGGGCCACAGACTCTTCATAGTCATCATTGATCCTTCTCCACTCTATAAATTACACCCAGAATAGGGAAAGAGTCGTAACGTAGCCTAAGAGTTCAAGGGTACTGCCATTTTTACTGTTCATAGGTAAAGAGGGATTTATTCCTCGAAACTCCTAACCCCTCCAAAATTGGCAGCATAAACTTGAAGAGGGGTTTACAAGAGGCCTGTAACGACCTAATTATCCATTGGAATTATTGGAACTTAGTATAAGGTTTGGAATATCTTCTCCTAAAGAAAAAAGTCTTTTGATCCTTTGTTTAAAGTTTTAATTTTAATAAATTTTGTTAAAAAATCTTAAAAATTGATTATTTATTATTTAGGTTAAAGAAAAGCTACCTCTATAAAGGAAAATTCTAAAGGTTTTAAATCCAGCCGTTGGGAATTAAGATTCCTTGATACTCGAACCCAAAAAATCTAAAAACTTTTGATAAATTCTTTTATAATAAGACTTTGATATTTTCCTTAAATTCATATTTGCATAAAATTCGTCTCATCCCTTGGTCTCTTCAAAATCTTAAATATGGAAAAATAAAAATAATGTCTTAGTTGAAACCTTGGATTAATTAAATGTTTTTAAGTAAGACATTAATGATTTTAATATTGAATCGAGGAATTTTAATATGAAAAATGTGGATTTAAAGTCTAATAAAAGGCGAAGAAAATATGATAAAATTGTAACAGCTGGAACTTTCGATAGGCTTCATTTAGGTCATTTATACCTACTTACAAAAGCTTTTAAACTTTCTGAATATGTTTACATAGGTATAACTGATGATCAAATGATAAAAGATAAGGAAAAGTCTAATGAAATATGGGATTACAAGAAAAGATTTGCAGAGATACTTAATTTTCTTAAGGATCAAAGAAACTACAGATTGTTTAGAATTAACAATCCATATGGATTTACGCTTAAATTTAAAGACTTAGATGCAATATTAGTTAGTAAAGAAACGGAAAATACTGGAAAAAAGATTAACAAAAGAAGAAAAGAAAAAGGATTTCCAAAACTTAAAATAGAAACCATAGAAATGATAAAATCTGAAAAAGGAAACAGAATAAGTTCAACCAAAATAAGAAAAAACAAAATAGACAGAGAAGGAAAACTAAAACTAAAAAGATTCATGTAAAACCAAAAACAAAAAATCTCTCAAAATCTTAAAAAAGAGAACAAGAAAATAAAAAAATATATTAATCAGAAAGAATAATTCAAGACGTGATGACCCTGGCTCGACCGACCGTAAGGGATGACGAAGATTTCGAGTTCTGAAACCTTTAAATTCTATCTATTTTTTAATAAGAAAGAAAATATAGTTAATAAAGATTATATTGTTTTTTTAAGTTTCTAAATCCTCAGGTAAGGCTTTTTCCCACTGTTCTTTAGCCAATTTTCCGTTGTATTTGAATTGATCGATTTGATCCTTTGCTTTTTCCTTTTTCTTCTGATGATCTTCCAAGAAATCATTGATCTTATCAATCAATTGTGCTTTACATTCTCCACATAAGATATCTCCATTTTTGCAGTCCATAAACCTTTGCTCTAGATCTTCGTCACTCTCTTCGAACAAAATCTTGAACCATTTAAAGACCACACAGACTTCTGGTTTTCCTCCTTTTTTTCTCTGTTCTTTTGCGGTAGTTCTTCCCCCAGTATAAGCATTTTTATTTATTTTTTCCTTTACCTCTTCTTCGGTATCGCTAAGATATACAGCGGTTTTCTTCTTGCTTGAACTCATTTTCCCTGACATACCTGTTAAACTTGGGAAAAACTTTGAATGTACTGCAGCTACTTTATGATACCCTAAACTTTCCGCATAATCTCTTTGAATTCTCCAGTATGGATCTTGATCAATCGCAGCAGGTATTAAACATCTTTTCTTTTCAAAAAAGGTAGGAGCTGCTTGAACTGCTGGATAATATAAGGAACCTAAATTTGTTTGTCTATCAAAACCGAAAACAGCATTAGCCTCAGAAAAATTAACTTTTTTAGATATTTCTAATGCCATCTCATATATTTGACTAAATTCAGAATCCTGAAAAATGAAAGTTTTATCCGGATCAAATCCAACGGCTATAATATCCAGAATATTATCCAAAGCCCATTTTTTGGTTTCTTCTAAAGATAAATCCTTAACTAAAAACTTTTCATCATCTGTAATCTGGATATATAGATTCACATCGAATTTATCTTGAAGCCATTTAGTTACTACGAAGGATGAAATATGGCCAATATGCATTGGACCTGATGGACCTCTCCCAGTATATAAAAAGAAATCATCTCCATTTTCATAATCATCTAAAACTTTATCAAAATCCCGGTGAGAGAAAAAGAAATCCCTCTTGAAAAAGTTGTGCAATTCTCCAGTATGTTTCTCCATCCTATTCTTAATTTTTTTATCTAATCTATTAGTGCCAAATTTTTTGATTAATTTATTATAATCCACTTTTCCCTTAACATCCCAGGGAGATACCTCAAATCCTTCATCTTCTCCATTTGCATCTGTATCCATCAATAAAGCCTCCTAGAAAAGTTTTTATAACATTTAAGAATTCTCTTGTAGAAAATCAAGAATAACATATAGTATGGGTTAATCAGATCAGTAGTTTCACTAGTTTCTTTGCCAAAATCGACCACCGGCAATATTCAACACCATATTAATACCGGGAGTTTTTGTAATCCTGAATATTTAAAACTTTCTGTCATACCTTTTCAAGAAAATTAATAATATTTCAATTCAAAGTAAAAATCAACAAAGCTTATAAATTCTCTATAAATGAGATTAGAAATACAAAGAAAGTCGATGAGATAATGATCAATTCATATTAACCATGAAACAAGCATTAAAAACATTAGAAAAGCTATTATTCCTATAACGAAAAAGTAACCCTCCCAAATCTCAAAAATTATGTTTGAGATACCCGACATTCAATCCCTTTACATATAGGAAATTGATGGTAATAAGACTTTCCCAAATGAAAAATTATATTTAAAAAAGATTCAGTATTTTTATAAATAGTTAAGATAAGTAATTTTAAATCAAATTTAAAAGTCTAAAAAATTTTTATTAAAAAAATCAAAGCTTTTAATTATAAAATTTAAAAAATTAAGAAATTTATGTACTCTCAATGATCTCCTTTATAATTAAATTACTTTTCACCAAAATCATAGACAGAATCAAATCTAAGGACTCTTTTAAACGTTAATTTTAGTTTCTTTTGTTATCTCTTTGCTTTTTGCTGTTTCAGATAATCTTTCGAAGAATTCATTGCTTTTTATGCTGTTAGGAACATGTTCTAGGATCGCGAAAACTTCATTCCTAGATATTTTAATTGAACCTGGTTTCAGAATTTTTGATTTGTTATCTTTTACTTCTCGTAGTGTGCTTACTGCTAACATGTAAGGTATTATAGTGAATTCTCTTGCATCCTTTGCTTTAGTGGGAATAAATTTTATGTATTGTTTCGCTTTTTTTAATTTAGTTGTTGCATGTTCGTTAAGTTCGTCTATAGCTTCTAGGACTGATTTTTCATCTTTAAAAATTTTTCCTTGTGTAGTTCCATGTTTCTGAAGTAGCTTTTGTGGTATGAAAATGCTGTTTTCTTCGTGATAATCTGCATATATGTCTTTAATTATATTGACTGTCTGAAGGGCTTCTCCAAATTCTTTTGAATTTTTACTCATCTTGGTTACTGTGTTTCCCTCTAAATCATGATAATATGAAAATATCTCAGTTAATAGATTCCCTACTGTACCTGCAACGTAATAACAGTACTCGCTAAATTCATCCATGGTTTTTATTCTAATTGTTCCATTATAACGGTCTATAATATCTTTCATTCCCTCTATCATTTCAGTTATGTGGGGTCTAACTGATCCTTTAATTTTATCAGGAAATGTTTCGAATAATCTTAAAACTCTATCAGAGTTTTTAACTAAATCCCAATAAGCTATATCTTTATGAAAATCTTCAGTTTCTTGAATAAAAGATTTTACATCAGATTTAGATCTATTAGGATTGTTAAATATCTTATTATACTTATTTAGTAGTTCTTTCTTCTTTTCTAACGGTATATTAGGATCATCCTCTATAGTATCCGGTATCCTGCACAACAAGTAACTAACACAAATAAAATCACTTAAAGGATCGCTAACCCTCTCTATACCAATAGCGAAGGTTCTAGATACATCCTGAATTACATTATGACAGTACTCGGAATCTGTTTGGCTTTTCATAGTTAGTTTAGTATACCAGGGATGACTTAAATATTAATTGGTTCTTACCCAAAAGATAGTTAGGAGATACAGAACCGATTTAGAAGAAAGATAGTGTAATGGTGGGGCCGCTGAGATTTGAACTCAGGTATCTAGCGCCCCATGCTAGGAGGATAGTCCAAGCTACCCTACGGCCCCCCTGGAGACAGAAAAAATTTTATAGAATATAAACTTTTTGATCATAAGAATTTAGATTTAAATTTTTTGCATACTTTATTGAATTCGAATAGAAATACTTATAAGATTACTAATCAAATAAATTCCATTTTTAATTTATTGAAGTTTTCTAAAACTTTATAGATTGCGATGAAGGTGGCTGCTATTTAAATAAGTTGAAAAGATTGACTTGTACTTCTTGATTTTTTTCTACGTAATCAATATTTTTTGGTATTTCTATGTATCCTTCAGCTTTTGTGAACGAAGTTAGAGCGAAACTTCCTTTAAAAGTTGGTATTACTTTTTTATCATCTAAGTATACTGGTAGTAAGAATTTTCTGCCTTTAGGACATTTGACTTTCTCTGTTAATTTTCCTTTTTCTTTTTTGACTGGATATGAGGTTCCTAACATTTTTTCTATTATTGGTTTGACGATTTTATGTAATTGAATTAGGCTTGATGTGGGATTGCCTGGTAGACCTATTACTGGGGTTTTTCCTATCTTGGCTATTATTAGTGGTTTACCCGGTTTTACAGCTACTCCATGGATTAATATTTGTCCTAAATTCTCTAAAACTTTGATAGTGTAATCTTTTTCCCCGACTGATGCTCCTCCAGATATTATTATTAGTTCATTCTGTGTGTTTCTTTTTATTTTTTCTTTAAGATCTTCTTTTTTGTCTTTTCCTATTCCTAAGAATTTGGATTTGGCTCCCATCTGTTTTAATGCATCAGTTATTGTTCTACCGTTTATATCATAAATTTTTCCATTACTAAGATCTTCTCCTGGTAAGATTACTTCATCTCCGGTTGATATTACAGATATGGATGGTTTTTGAAAGACTTTGAATTCATCTATGCCTAATGAAGAGATCAACCCGGTATCTTTGTATGTTAATTTTTTCCCTTTATTAAGAATTTTTTGTCCTTTTTTTATGTCTTCACCTTTTACTACAGTATTAAAGCTTGGATGAACACTGTTTCTTACAATAATTTGATTTTCAGACTCTTCCACATTTTCTATCATAAGAACTGCATTAGCTCCTTCTGGTAAAGGCGCTCCAGTTGCTATCTCCATACACTCGTTTTCATTTAATTTACCAGTTTTTTGTCCAGCTCTAATTTCTCCTACCTTTTCAAGTTTTACCGAATTGGCTTCACTTGCTTTATATGTATCCTTAGCCTTTACTGCATAACCATCATACATAGATTTTTTAAAACTAGGCACATTTATAGGAGCAACAATATCTTCAGCCAATATCCTGTTCAATGATTTTTCTATAGGAATAGATTCTGTTTTAGGACCTTTTTTGCTAATTATTTCATTATTAATAATCTTCTGTACTTCTTCAAGATCTTTAACATTTAACATTTAATCGCCTTTTTCTCCAAATATTTGATCTACTTCTCCATTAGGACTTTTTTCGGCGAATACTATACCTGAAAATTTCTTTACAGTGATACTGTTATCCTTCCAACAATCAGTTCTTAGTCCTGCTTTCTTACAGGTCTGTTCTAGAAATTCTCTTTCATCCCAATTATGTTCTATAGGCACAGTAGGTAATAATAAGCCACTACCCATTGAGCTTTCCATTAGTAATCCATTTTTCCCGACTTTAATCTGATTAGGTAATTTTTTTCTATCATCAACCTCAATTTTTTCAGGCTGTGAAAGTACAGATACTTCAATCACTATTTCTTCCAATTCATCTAAACTTAATTCCGGAAATCTAGGATCCTTAGTGCTGCTGTTAATTGATGAATCTATAACAGCTTTAATTAATGACTTTCTTGGTAAAGGAATCCCCATACAACCTCTTAATCTTTTTTCACCAGATTTATCATATTTTTTTAAAGTAACAAAGGCGCCCATATCTTTTTTCAACTTTTCAGATACTTTAGGAGTGGAAATCCTTTTACCATCTTCTAAATAGGTTTTAATCGATTTTCTTGCAATATTAATTAAATTTTGCCCATCTTTTAGATTGATTTCTTCCAATTTATCCCCTCAAATTATTAATAATATTTTTCATTGTTTCCCAATGCTTTCCTTTCCAGTATAATTGATTACAATTCTTACAAATCCATACTCTTTTCACATAATCAGAATTTATTTCATCTTTATTTTTAATTTCCTCGTAAGTTGCTTCCCTAAGTTCACCATTACATTTTGAACATCTAGAATTTTTAGGATCGAGATTTATTTCTATCAAATCTAGATTTGAAAGATTTTCTAATTGAACTGCTAAATCATCGCTCTTAATTAGTACTGATTTTTCTACTTTTTTCGATAATTCTTTATCTCTTGTAAGTAGTATCCTTTCATCCATAAGTTGTATTAATTTTTTATCATCTTGAATTTTGTATTCGGTATCGTATCCTAGTATTCTTAACCATCTGCTAAGCTTTCCAAGCATTGCATCTGCTATGAATTTTTCTTTTTTTGTAGTTTTATTCGTTTTTATCGTTTTTAATCACATCTCCGGTATTTTCATAGGATTCTCAAGATCTGAATCAATCTTTCTTAGTCTTTCAGGACCATTTATCTCTTTAATATATCCTGACACTGGTTCAGGAACAAGTTCTTCCCAATCCTTATCATTTAACATCCTTTTTCTTATTTCCGTGGCTGAATATTCGTTTTTATCGAACATTGGGAGATGATTGACATCGTATCCTTCTTCCTCAAAAAGTCTTGAGACTAAACTATTGCCCGTATAAACACTTGAAAACTCAGGTATCATAGATTCCACGTAATTTACCCATATTGAATTGAAATTAATATCCGGTAAAGGATTTATCATGAAACAATTTCTTTTTAGTTCACTTTCCTTTAAGGCTCTGAGAAGCATTTCAATTCTTTCACCCGCTTTAAATGGATTATCCTTCGTATGACTAGACTGAGCACTACCTATCCCAATAATTAAATCATCTACATCATCTAAAATATGTTTAACTACTCTAATATGTCCTTTATGCGGTGGTTGAAACCTTCCAATATATAAACCTCTCATAATAACACCACTTACAAAAACTCTACTATAACATCATCACCTGTATTAACATCTAAAACTTTGGAAGCATTTCCTTGATTTATAGAAATTTCTAAAAATCCATGACTTCCCCTTAGACTCATTAGTCCACTAACATCAACATCTGAATAAGTTTTCATAAATCTTAATTTTCTTTCTTCTCCTTCTTCAGGTTTGAAGATGATTTCAGAAGGTTCATCAAACTCTTTAATATTAGTAATTATATTTCCAAAGTCATCAACAAAAATAACCTTAGCCTGAATTTCCTTCCCATCTTTTTCTGGTTTTAAATCTAGTTTTTTAAATTGATCAGTAGGAGAGCTAAATTTATTCGGATCATAACCTATCTCAAGAAAAGCTCCAACTGGGGCGAATACATCTCTCCCGTGAAAAGTATGGCTTATTTCACGGCCTAATATTTTTTTTAAATCTTTCTCATTAACTTCATAAATCTTATCAGGATCAAAAAGACTGAAAACTCCATTATCTGGTCCAACAAAATATTGTTCACCGTCTTTTACAATTAAAGCATTTCTACCAGAACCAACACCTGGATCAACAACACAAACGTGAACAGAAGTGGGGAACCATTTTTTAACCTCGTTCATAACAAATGAAGCTTCAAAAATATTATGTCTACTTACTTCATGTGTTACATCTACAATATCTATATTAGGATTTATCTGATAAATCGAACCTTTCATTTCAGCAACGTAAGGAGCTTTAGTTCCAAAATCTGTTGTGAGAGTTAACATCAGATGACTTAAATATAAAGATCCTTATTAAATTTGTGGATAATTAATTGATTTCAGTTTTTGAGTTTAGGTTTAGTGATAGGATGTTAGGAGTTTTGAGACTTGGGCATAGACCTGGTAGAGACGATAGAATAACTACTCATGTAGCTTTAACAGCTCGTGCTTTTGGTGCTGATAAATTTATATTAGTTTCAGAGGATAAAAGACCAATTAATACTGTTAAAGACGTAACAGAAAGATGGGGTGGGGATTTCAGAGCAGTAAACAATGAAAACTGGAAAGAATCAATAAAAAGTTGGAAGAAAAAAGATTCAGTTGTGATACACCTAACTATGTATGGGGAACCTATAGAAAAAAAAATTAATAAGATAAAAGATTTGAATAACAACGTTCTAATAGTCTTAGGAGCTGAGAAGGTTCCTTCAGAGATTTACAGTATAGCAGATTACAACCTCGCAATTGGAAATCAGCCACACTCAGAAGTCGCCGCATTAGGAGTTTTCCTAGACAGATACAATAACCAAAAATCTTTACAAAAAGATTATAAAGATGCTAATATAAAAGTAATACCGCAAAAAGAAGGTAAGAAAACAATCAATAAATAATAAAAATTCTTGGGATCCCCTAAATATTTATAAAGATTTAATTATTACCTAAAAACCCATTCTTAGAGAATTTCGATATTAAAATGACATTCTATAAATTAAAGATCATATAAATTGTCTAAAATAAGATTAGCTTATAGAAAAAACTATTTAAATTATTCTTAACCCAAAGGAACTTTGACTAAAAGAGTATTTCACCGAATCTTTAATAATATGCTTTCAAGATGAAAAGTTTTATATAAATAAAGCTACCTATAATTGATTGGGTGTTTTCATGGTTACAGAGAACGAAGTAAGAGATTTTATTTCCAGTATAGTTGATGAAGAGGGTATGCAAGTATTTGAGTATTTAAAAGATAAAGAAGAAGTTTCAGATGAGAAAATAGCTGAAAACTTAGATATAGATGAAAAAAAAGTTAGAAGCACCCTCTATAACTTTTACGATCATGGAATAGCCAACTATAGAAGGATTCAAGATAAAGAAACAAAATGGTACACTTACTTCTGGCAAATTAATAACTATAATAAAATTCAAACCGTTATGGCAGAAGAAATAAAAAATAGAATAGAAGAACTTAGTGAAGCAATAGAGAACCAGGAAGAAGAATACTACTCATGTGGAAAACCAAGCCATCCTAAACTCACCTTCGACGGTGCCATGGACCTTGAATTTAAATGTCCCAAATGTGGAGACATGTTAGAACCACAGGAAAACGAGAACCTCAAAGCAATGAAAGATGAATTAAACAGTCTAAGAAACAAACTTTCGAGAATAAAAGAAAACTAACAGGAGAAATGAAAAAATGAGCATTTCTGTAAACAAATATCTACAAGAAAACTTCGAAGATGGACCTTCCATATTCGTACTAGTCGATCCCGATGATGTAACTCCAGAAAATGCCGTAAAAGTATCAAAAAAATCTGAAGAACTTGGCGTAGACTCACTAATGCTAGGAGGATCATTAGGTGCTCAAGGTGCACTAGTAGAAAAGATATCCACATCACTAAAAGAAGGATCAGATCTACCTGTTATTTTATTCCCAGGAAGCTCTGGAGGGGTTTCTAAGAAAGCAGATGCAATCTTCTTTATGAGCCTTCTAAATTCACGGAATCCACATTACATTATAGGATCACAAGCACAAGGAGCTCCTATAATAAAAAAGTACGGAATAGAAACTTTACCTATGGGGTACCTAGTCGTAGAACCGGGAAAAGCCGTCGGTTGGGTGGGTGATGTAAATCCTTTCCCAAGAGATAAACCAGAAATAATATCTGCTTATGCATTAGCAGCACAATATCTAGGAATGGAGTATATTTATTTAGAAGCAGGATCAGGAGCAGAAAACCCAGTACCAAGTAAGATTGTGAAAGCAGTAAGAAAAGCAGTTGAAATTCCAATCATAGTAGGAGGAGGAATTAAAACTGGTGAACAAGCAAAGAAATTAGTGAAATCTGGTGCAAATGCAATAGTAACAGGAACCGCAGTAGAAGAGGATTTAAACAATATAAAAAGACTTAAAGAAGCTATAAAATAAATAATTAACTCAATTTTTTTCTTCAATTTTATCCAATATTCTATCTAATACATGATCTATATCAGTTCCAGAAACCTGAATACCCGCAGCTCTACGATGACCACCACCACTAGCTTCAAAACCATTCTCAGTCAAATCATTAGAAACATCTTCCAATAATTTACTTAAATTTATATTAGCATTTAACCTGGATCTAGTACTAAAAACTACCTTTCCATCCTTTTCAGATCCTACTATAGCAATATCGGCTCCCATGGAAATCAGATAGTTACATAGAAGAGACTGATGTGCTCCAACTTTTGAAGTAACCACTAATTTGTTTTTGAATTCTAGAATATTAATCCTCTTAGATCCCTTTAATAATGCCATTTTCTGAGATTTAGTTTTATCAGAACCTTCTAATGCTTGATAAATAGTTTCTAATTCAATTTCAGATTTACTTAAAATTTTATAAACTGTAGAAAAGGTTTGAGTATTTGCATATCTAAACTTGGACGTATCACCAACTATACCTACTAATAAAGCTCTATAGATTTTATTTAAATACTTAGATTTTTCAGAACTTAAATCGAATTCCTCAATTAGTTTAAAAATTAATTCAGAAGTTGAAGTAGAATCAGGATCAATAATACTAATATCTGTTGGATTTTGAACTTCGTGATGATCTATAAAAACAATTTTTCCTAAATCCTCAAATTCAAACCTATCCTCATTAGGAGTGTCCAAAATAATTGTTATATCGGGAGAATATAATGGTTTGGAACTAATTTTAGGATCTCCTATAAAATCAGCAATACTATAAATATCTGAGTTCTTCCCAATTCCTCCTGGAACGCATATATCATTTTCTATATTTATTAAATCTAGAAATAGAGATAATCCAATACTACTTCCAATAGAATCTGGATCTGGAGAAGGATGTGATAATAATAAGAATTTCTTTTTAGAATTCTTATTTAAAAAGTTTTTAAATTTATCATACATATTTTCAAATAAAAAATTAAAGAGGTAGGGATTAACCGGCTTGTCCGCCGCCCATACCTTGCAGTTTGCCCTGTATTTCTTCCTGTAATTTTTCTAATCTTTCCTTTAACTGTTTTTCCTTCTTTTTGTGCCTGTCTAATTTAACTTCTAATGTATCTAATCTGTCCTCTATTTCTTTCATTGCTTTTTCTTTATTTGACTTCATAAAGAATGATCCAACTGATTTGTATACTTCTTCGTCATCTAAATTATTGATTTCCTTCTTAGCTACTTTCATTTCTTCTAATTCGTTTTCGAACTGGTTTTTTGCTTGTACTATTTGTTCAAGTTGGTTTCTATAATTTTCGATTTGTTGAATTTTTTGTCTAGTTTGTTCTGGAACTTGCATAATAATACCTCCTATAATTTTATATTCATTTTATCAATTTTCTTGAAGTCGAGATCCATCGCAGGTAAGACGATACCGTTCCTCTTAGTGCGGATAGATCTTCAGCTTCTATGACCAGTTTCAGTTTACTTCCTTCCCTATTAAATGTTACCTTGCTTCTTTCATAAGGAACTGTTTCATGATCTGGTAGGACTCCGTCAAAAATAGACTTCGAAACATTCTCATCCATCAAATCAAGTTCGATATTTACTGAGTAATCCATTTTGACACTCTTCTACAAGTCTTCCCATTCTTCAACATTTAATATTGAAGCTAATTCTCTATCAATAAAAATTCTAATTTCAGGATCTCTAACTGTCATGTAATTTCCTTCTCTGACTTCTTCTTCAAGTGTTTTTAGCCCTAAGTATTTGGAAATACTTTTTTCTAAGTCAGTTTGATTAGACTCAACTATTTTTAGATCTGGATTTAGTTCATTCACTTCATTCACTAATTTAATTGATTTTAATCGAATTCTACCACTAGTTTGATATCGTCCTGGTGGGTTTACAGTGTATATAACCAAATCTGATGGTTCAACTACTTTTATAAATCCTTTGAATCCGTTATGATAGGTCATTTCAGAGAGATCCTTCAAAGATTTTCTTCCTCTTCTAACAAATTGAGAAAAAGGGAAAGTTGATTCTAACTTTAAGCTTAGTTCCTTAAGATCTGGATCAGAATTCCTACTGGTCGTTATGAGAAACATTTTATTCTGCCTTTACTTTTTTACCTACATTAGGTCGTATCTTGTATACTACTTTACCCTTGCAATTAGGGCAGGATATACCTCTTACTTCAGGGTCAGGGACGAATTCTTCTCCACATTCGTAACAGATGTACTTTACTCCTTCTTTATCGTTTTCTTGTTCTTCAGCCATTTTTTCACCTATATTAATGATTTCTTCAGACTCTTTTTTCAGGTTCCTCTTCCACTCCTTTCTCTATGGATCTTACTACCTCATCTACGTACTGATCCCCTTCTTTTGCTGCTTTAAGTACATCACTAACCATTAAAGTTCCGGATCCTCCTTTTTGAATTGAGTTTATATTTCCTTCATCGTTGTAGGAAATTGTAATTCGGGATTCCATTGCTCTGTCTTCATCTAAGTTAGGGTCTAGTATTAGTTCATCATCGATCTTTGCAAAGGTTACGGGTATTGGTGAATCGGTTATTGGAAGATTTACTTCTTTATCTAATTCAACTTGTTCTCCAGTTTCTTCATTGTAATCTATTTTCTGGTAAGTAGTATTTTTCAGTGCTGCTAGTACGGCAAATCCTATAGCATCTAATAGATTTCCGTTATAGTCTAAAACGTGTACATCTGCGTGTACGATTCTTACTAGTTCTCCTTCTTTGATTACTAATGATTCAAGATCTATAGTTTCTGATTCTCTTATACCTCTATCAACGACCCTCGCAAGTTCTACAGCATCTTCTCTTGGGGGTCCGGATTCAAACTCGGGAGAAGCCATTGGCAATAATTCTACATTAGTTGTGAATACTCCTTTATTTGGAGTGTCTGGAAATGGGGTGCCTGTTTCAACTTTTATACCTGCTAAAACTTTGGTATCCCCTAATTCAACTCTTGCTGATCCTTCAGCCTTGTCAATTACATCAGTTTCTACTTTTATGTTTCTTCTTTCATTAAGTTCTCTGTCATCGGATCTTTCACCTTCCTCAACGAGGTCTCTAACATAATCTTCCATTATTGTGGATACTACTTCATCATCACTCATCTTTCTCACTCTCCTGATCTTCGTATTTAGATCTAATTGCCTCTTTCTGAATTTCATAAATTTCTCTTATCGCGTTGGTTCCTATTTTCATTAATTCTTCCAATTCATTTTTTGTAATTTCTCCGTCCATCTGCAATAAACTTATTTCGTTATTTCTTGGAAGCATAGCTATTGGAATGTCTGCTTGTCCTTCTTTATCCTCTTCTTCATTAAGATCAACCACTAATTCTCCATCTACTTTACCAACGGCACAAGCTGTGACTAGATCTCTCATTGGAATACCTGCATCTGCTAGAGCTACTGAAGCAGCGGTAATTCCAGCTACTCTTGTACCAGCAGCAGCTTCTAATATTTCTACGGATATGTCAATACCTGTTCTTGGAAATTCTTGAAGCATTACTGCAGGTTCTAGAGCCCATCTAGTCACCATAGAAATTTCCATAGACCTTCTATCCGGTCCAGGACTTTTTCTACCTCCTACAGAGAAAGGAGCCATATTATACCTAGGTCTAAGAATTGCTTTATCAGATTTTTGTAAATGACTTGGATGAACTTCCCTGGGTCCATAAATCGCGGCAATTACTTTATTTCCGCCCCATTCAAGCTGAGCAGATCCATCAGCTCTTTTAAGGATCCCAGGTTCAATATTTAGTTCTCGCAATTCATGAAGTTCTCTTCCATCTAATCTTTTTCCATTTTCTAATAATTCATTTTCTGACATTTAATCACTCCTACTAATATTTGATTCACATACACTCTTTTTCTTCATCTATCATCTTTTTTATTTTCTCAGTTAGCCCAGAAACATGGGATTTATTCTCAACCATTTCTACCGCTTTTCTAGCCAATTTCTCATAATCGGGATCATTACCTTTAATCCAGACCCATCCATTTTGTCCAACTATGATTTTGCAATTAGTTTCCTTTTTTATCATATCAATCATTGAACCTTTTTTTCCTATGAGTCTTGGAACCTTAACTGATGATATAGTTGTTAGTAATCCACCTTGTAAAGATTTACCACTATGAGGAACTCCTTTAGTTGTTAAAATTGTTTTTCCTACTTCATTTACTTTGCTTACCTTTACATATATGACATCACCGACATCAAAGACCTCCTCTAGATTTTTTTCTCTAGAATTGCCTTCTATTACATCTCCTCCTCGTAATAATCCTTTGTAAGGTGATCCCATATCAATTTCCCAGTGGGATCTATGAACATCAGAAACAATTCCTATTGGAGTGTCTCCTTCTTTTGGAATATATTTACCTTCTAATGGTATCACTCCAATATAATTATTTTTAACTGAGCTTAACCCTAATCTAGAAGCGTAAATCTTATCTCCTTTTTTATATACGGCGTCTCCAGTCTTAAAGCTACCTTGAGCCATTAAAGTACCAGGAACTACTATCTTTCTTTTCTCAATAAATTTTTCTCCCATAATATCACATCTTATTAATTCTCACTGATCCTCTACTATCTTAGTTTCAACATTACCTTCAGTTAATTTATTCAATTTTTCATAAAATTTTTCTTCCATTCCACCTGGGATTTCCATTTTAAAAATCCAAGAACCATCTTGACCCCATTCTTCTTCCAATAGATCTCCAAAATCCCTAATTTCCGACTGAGCCTTACCACTATATTCCGGAGGTACTTTGACAGCTATAGTTTTCGTCTGAAAGCTTAACGGTATTTTAGGTCTTAACTTTTTAACAACTTCATCTAAATGGTCTTCAGCACTTTTAAAGGGATCAATATTAAAATGAATATCATCCATTACATTAAGAATTCTTTTAGGTGGATGAGGGTTTCCAGATCTTGGATTTATAGCTCTTCTAGAAATTAAATTTGCAATTTCCTTTCTTCTTTGTTCCCGCATTTTTCTCTTCTGTTCAGTTGTAAGTTGTATTTTTCCTTCCTTTATAATTTTTTCAGCTACATCAAAATGATCATCAGTTCCAAAAAGCTCTTTCATCCTTTCTTTAGATGCTTTCTTCCCTGCATCTGCATCCTTGAAGACATAGTAAGTTGCTAAAACACTTCTTATATCTTCGTCATCTGTGTAATCTCTGGCCTTTTCTGGGTCAACTAAGATTTCAAAGTGAGATCCTTCTTTATCTATCCAGGCCTTAACGGCGTCATCAATGGAAACCATGGTATCCCAAAATAGAAAATTAAAAAGATTATTCAGAATCAAGACTCTCTATGTGGTCTTGAAGCTTTTCCGGAGTTAACCTTTCAAATAACTTAGTCTCTAGAGGTATTTTTGCTACCTCAACATTTTTTGAGGTAATTTCCTCATTCATTACTTTTCTTAAAGCTTTTAATGCTAGGTCTATGCTATCGCTAAGCCCTTCTACTGAATCGTAATTTTCTTCAAGAACATTATTAGCTTTATCTTTTCCTGAACCTATTGCAGCAGCTTTCCACTTATAATATGCTCCACTAGGATCTGTTTTGTATAGATGAGGTTCGTCATTTATCCCTCCGATCAAGAGTGAAACTCCGAATGGTCTTACTCCTCCATACTGAGTAAATTGCTGTTTATGATCTGCTACCCTTTTCACTAATATTGGGGTATGCATTGCTTCTCCATATGTGACTCGGTGAGATTGTGCTGATTCTCTTGCTTCATCTATGAGAGCTCTAGAATCTGCTACCATTCCAGATGAAGCAGCCGCAATATGTTCATCTATTTGGTATATTTTTTCGTAGCTTTCTGGTTCTACTAGTTCACTTTCTGTTCTTCTTTCTACTGCTAACACTACTCCTTCTTTAGATTTAACTCCTACAGCCGATGAACCTTTCTTCACGGCTTCACGAGCATATTGAACTTGATATAATTTTCCTTCAGGACTGAATACTGTTATAGCCCTATCATATTGTGATTGTTGTGAAGACATCATATATTATTCCTCCTTAATTTTTGTTCTTATTCATTATTACTATATGTTTTTAATTAAAATATTTATCTTTCAAATTTCGTATTATTCCTGAAGACTTTAGGGATTTAAAAATAACTCTTTCCCCATTTAAGTCTTTTATTGAAGCTAAAACAAACCTTAATTCTTCTAGATAATCATTTGATACCTTGAATATTCCTATTGACTTCTCTTCATCGTAATCAATAAGCCAAAACTTCGACTTCGCCGTATTTAATTCCCCTAAAATCTCCAACGATTGATCCCAAATTTCCCTAATAACATTCTTCTTATTAAAGTTTTCGTCAGATATTATCTCAAAAGCCAAATATCTTTTCTTTTCCTTTTTCATCCTTTTCTCCTAAGATTATGAAGATTATTTCAGCGTAAAATCAATTACTCTAAAATGTTTAAAGGTTTAGATGTTAAGGCACTTTTTGCTTCCATCAGAGTCATGCCTAAAACGTATCCAAAAGACATTAATTCCCTCGGAGATCTTAAATTCCAATAAGAATTCGCACCAGATGTAATCACTATTGAAACTCCGCACTCTTTAAGTTTATTGACTTCATCACTCATTCTCCGGATGATTTGAGACCTAATATAACCCTCTTGTTCTATAATAGGTTTAAAAGGAATCAAAACAGGAATATTGGTTTGAGATAATAAGCTAACCATTCCCTCAGATATAACCGAATCTCGATTCTCAAAAGACAAATAAAGCCCATCAATCAGCTCTTCATTTATTAAAGGTTTAGCCAAATCCTCTCTATCCGATTGTAATAAAATAAAATCTCTGGTATCTTTTAAACCACGTATAAACTTTTTTTGATTTGAAATAGGCTCATGATCACCTATCACCTTAATCCCTTTGAACACTTCTATATCAGAACTAAACTTGCCTAAAACCGAATCCTCTAATTCTTTTCCTGTTCTCACTGTTTTTAAATGCCCTACTATAGAGTAATCGAAATCCTCTAATCTATCTAAACTTCTTTCATTTAGAAATTCTAAGCCTAAATCGACAAATTCTCTTCTCATCTTCTATCGCCGATCACCTAACTTTCTCCGCACCTTTGCCTTTCTTATTCAGGCCTCTAGCTTTCTTACCTGCACTTGTTTTTCCTTTGTAAACTCTACCTGATTGGCTTTCATCGCAAATCCAATTTATATCTTCATCACTCTTAATCTGAGGATGATGAGGATCAACTAATATCACTTCAAACCATTTTCTCTTACCATCCCTAGCTACCCAATAAGAATTCAATACTTCAAGATTTGGGAACTTCCGATTAGTTCTTTCTTCTGCTATCCATCTAAGATTCTTACCTGGATTAATCCTATTAACACCCATTCTCTTAGGTCTTCGACCCTTCTTAGGTCTGGATTTCCTTAAAGAACCAGATCTTACCTTTGTTCTAACTACAACAAAACCTTGTTTAGCTTTATACCCTAAAGATCTAGCTCTATCTAATCTTGTAGGTCTTTCTATTCTATGAACAGTGGATTGCTTTCTCCACTTCTTTAAACGTTCCATTCTTAATTCATCTGACATTCCATCTTTCCAAGCTTCTCTTATATGCTGATACATTCCCATTGTAAACACCTCAGTTTTTGGTTCGGCTCTCGCCACATACCGCGGATCCCTCCGCCTCTAACAAACTAAAAAACATTCAAAGCCATTATAAAGGAATCTTGTTGAAAAAATCCAAGAAACCTAACACATATCAATGACTACATAACTTTCACAAAACTTCTCTTTTATATCTTATCTTCATAGTATAGTAAAACCCCCTCCTTAAAGAAGATTTACCCAAAACTTAAGTCATTCCAAAATCTGTTATAAATGAAAAACTCAAACCAAGTTTCTAACTACTCAACTCTTCAAATCTAAACCAATAGTATCGAGGTCCTAAGAACTCGAAGAACCAATCACCATAATGCTAAGAAATAATTGTCATACAGAAATCCTATAACCCTTAGAGAATACTAAAAAATTCAATAGCTTAACAAAAGTTTTAAGAATAGTAATAACATTTAAAATAATCTATAAATACCTTACTCTAAAAAATCTTACCAATGGGTGACTTCCTCCCCTTATCTTACTCACGTTCGTTCGTGAGGAAAATTTAGGGGCTTCCAGAGCAACTTCCCTTCAAGTTACCATCG
>CAYNOZ010000003.1:0-2606 GCA_964398955.1 uncultured Thermococci archaeon
AACGAAACAATACTACAAGATGAAGATGAAGAACTATCAAGTAATGACATGTTGGTACTTTTAGGAAATCAAGAATCAAATAAGATCTATGAAAGATATTTAGAAATAGGAGCAACATCACTAACAGAGGATGAAGACTACAAACTTGAAAACGGGAAAAAGGTTACCTCCCTAACCTATGAAGAAGACTGGGAAGCCGACGAAGGATATTTCGTAATCCAATTTTTCGAAGATCCTGAAACTGGAGGTCCTGTACTATCAATCTACGGTACGAATCCGGATAGCACAGTAGCAGGTGTATACCACTTTGCCTATGAAATATATCCAAGAACTAATAGATACAGGGGGATACAATATGTTATAGGTAAATGGGAAGATGATGAGGAAAGTGGAACAGATTTACCAATATTCCTGCTTATGAACGATGAAGAATTAGAAGATGAAGAAGTAAACGGATTCAGCAGAGATGATGAAATAAAAGAAATTCATAGAGGATCAAGATTCAATTAGATAAAATAGAAGTCAGATGAAGTCTAATTGAATTCCTTTACTAGTTTATTTTATTTTATTTTTTTTCTAGTTCTTTTACTAGTTCTACTTGGTAGGTTTTTCCGGTTTTGTTTTTCTCTATTATTCCTTTTTTAGTTAGTTCTGTTAGTATTCTGCTTATTGTTGGTCTGGAGTAATTGGTTTCTTCTGGTAAGTCTTCTTGTTTTAGTACTCCGTTATTTGCTTGTAATGCATTAACTATTTTTTGTTCTTTTTCTGTTAGTACTTCGAATGGTACTCTAGTTCTACCCCATCTCTTTTTACCGTACAACATAGCTGATAATGCTCCAATTACTAAGAATATAGCTCCAATCCCTACTTCCCTTATACTAATTCCTGTAGAAGTTTTTTGTTCCAGTATAGTAGTTGCATTCATATCAGGTCTTAGAGTTGTTACTTCGTACCCAAGACTTTCCAGTCTCTCAATAACTTCATTCCCTATGTTTGAATCAACTATTACCACTTCATTAGCTCTTAACTCATCAAGAGCTACTCTTGTTTCTTTTGGAAGCTCATCATTCTTAGTTAGAAGTATTGGGTAACCATCTATACCTGCAATTCTATTAGCCGCACTTGCCAAACCCTTATCTTCCCCAGTACCAAGGTAAACCTTATTAGATTGATCCCAAGTCTTCATAGTGAATCTGTAAGTGCTTAAGTAAATATCAACTTCACCACTTTGTTGAAGAATCTCACTTGCTGGTATATCCTCACCTAATCTTCTAGGAGTAATACCTGCATTCCGAAGCTCATCAGCAGCATTCTCACTTATCGAACTACCAACTAAGATAGCTTTATCGATCTCCAAAGTTTGCAAGGCTCTAAGAGTGTAATCAGTAATAGTATTATTCTTCGATAATAGTAGAGGCCCACCACCGTACGTGGGAGCGAACTGTGCAGCAACCGATGCAGCACCATAGTCCTGACCATTCGCCACGAAAGCTATATCCACTCTACTCGGGTTCCAGTACTCAACTGCAAATCTTGAAGCCGTTTCGTACCTAAACCAACCCCCAATCCTCTCAACATTGTAATTCATTGATATTAACTGTTCCTCAATAGATGATGATAAGGCATTTTCACTACCAACCATTAATACATCGTCCCTACCGAATTCCTTATGCGCTTGAAGCTGAATTCTCGCACTCTTAGTAAGATTATCAGGGTTTGTAGTGATCACAGGAATATTAGTTAGGGAGGAGTACGGTTCAACTACTATTTGATCAATAGGTTCATCTTCTCTAACAAGAATTATATCTACACCTTTCTTTATGTTAGATTCAGGTTGCTTAGATCTGACACTAGAAGAGTTAAGAAGAATTGGTGTTATGAGTATAATCAGTAATAAGGTAATTCCTATCTTTTTATTCATCTTTAATCATTCCTATTCTATTTCCCATGATTCTCCAGGTTCCATAATAATTGGTTCTGCCGCAGCATCACTGAGATTATTAGGATCAGCTTCAACAGCCTCAAACGTATTGTAGTGCATTGGGATAACGTATTCAGGTTTAATCAGGTCTAATGCATAATTAGCTTCCTCTACCCCCATCGTGAAATGATCTCCTATTGGAAGCATTGCAATTTTAGGATCATAGAAATCTCCTATGATCTCCATATCCCCGAATAATCCTGTATCGCCTGCATGATAAATTCTTTCTCCATCAATCTCAAAAACAAATCCAGTAGGATGGCCTCCTGCAACACCAGGTTCAACATCTGAGGAGTGCTGAGCCTCAACCATAGTAATTTCAACATCTTCCACGTAGGTAGTTCCACCAATATTTATACCTACAGTATCAATATCTTCTTCACTTCTTTCAGATAATAATTCAGTTAAATCAAATATCGAAACTAATGTCGCCCCAGTCTTCTCACATATCTCTACCGAATCTCCAACATGATCATGGTGCCCATGAGTAACTAAGACTACATCAGCTTCTTCAATATCTTCCACATCTATCGGTGAATTCGGATTTTCAAGATAAGGATCAACGAAAATTGTCTTACTTCCACTGATCTTAAATGAGGAGTGTCCTAAGTAAGTTACAGAGACC
>CAYNOZ010000003.1:2706-42374 GCA_964398955.1 uncultured Thermococci archaeon
CCTTTGGAGATCCAAATGACAGTCATAGACGTTGATTATATAACAGAAGATGAAAAACCAATCATCCGATTATTCAAGAAACAAAAAGATTCAAATAAGAACTATATAGATGAAGATCCAGATTTTGAACCTTACTTCTACGCATTACCTGAAGAAAGCATGAAAAAAGCATTTAAACAAGTTAAAGAAATTGAAGATCAGAGAATAAAAAAATTAGAAAAAGTAGAGAAATCATTTCTAGGAAAACCAATAGAAGCGATAAAAATTATTGCAGATCATCCTCAGAACGTACCAGACCTAAGAACTGAAGTAAAAGAATTAGAAGCAATTAAAGATGTTTATGAAAGCAAAATACCTTTTAAAAGACGATACTTAATAGATAAAGATGTAACCCCACTAGAAGAAGATTGTAACTTAAAAAAGTTAGCATTCGACATTGAAACCTTTAACGATAACATATTAATGGCCAGCTTCGCAAACGAAAACTACGAAAAAGTCATATCAACCAAAGAAATCGATGAAGATTACGTAGAAGTACTTGAAAACGAAGAAAAAATCCTAAACCGAATACAAGAAATAATCAATGAACAAGACCCGGACATAATAATTACATATAATGGAGACGAATTCGACTTCCCAAAACTAAATGAAAGATGTGAAGAACTGGAACAAGAAATGAAAATAGGAAGAGACAAATCCCAAGTAAATGTTAGGTATAGAGGAAGAAAAAGAAGAGCAAAAATAAAAGGCAGAATCCACACAGACCTATACCCAATAGTAAGAAGAAACCTAGACCTACCCAGCTACTCCCTAGAAAATGTATACGAAAATGTTCTAAAAGAAGAAAAACCAGACCTCGAATGGAAAGAAATGGAAAGAATCTGGGGAAACGAAGAAACCCTAGAAATGAAAAAACTAGCAAAATACTCCCTATCAGACGCCAAAGCAACCTACGAAATAAGCGAAGAATTCTTCCCACTACAAATGGAAATGACCCGACTAATAGGACAACTCACAGACGAAATATCAAGAAGCAGCACAGGAAAACACGTAGAATGGCTACTACTTAAAAAAGCCTACCAAAAAAATGAATTAGCACCAAACAAACCAGAAGACAATGAATACGTAGAAAGAAGACGTCACAGCTTCATAGGAGGATACGTAAAAGAACCGAAACAAGGACTACACGAAAACATCGTATACCTAGACTTCAAATCACTATACCCATCAATAATCGTAGAACACAACATCTGCCCAACAACTTTAGAAGAAAAAAAAGAAGAACCACCCCACAAATTCTCACAGGAAGAAGAAGGATTCATACCAGAAATACTTAAAAACCTAATAAAACAAAGAACACAAGTAAAAAAACAAATGGATAAAATTAAAGATAATAAACAGGAATATAAGAGATTAGATTACCGTCAGAGAGCTTTAAAGCTATTATCAAATAGCTACTTTGGGTATTTAGGTTATCCTGCTGCTAGATGGTATTCAAGAGAAAGCGCGGAAAGCGTTACAGCATATGGACGTGATTACATAGATGAAACTATTAAAGACATTGAGGATAAGGGTTTTGATGTGTTGTATGCTGATACTGATGGTTTCTACGCTGTACTTCCTGATGCGGATAGGGATGAGACGAAGGAGAGGACCGAAAATTTTTTGGATTACATTAACGATGAGTTACCGGGTATGCTTAAACTTGAATATGAAGGTTTTTACAGAAGAGGATTATTCGTTACTAAGAAGAAGTATGCTGTAATTGATGAGGATGACTACATTACAACTAAAGGTTTGGAGATTGAAAGAAGGGACTGGAGTCTTATATCTAAAGAAACTCAAAAAAATGTTTTAAAAGCATTATTAAGAGATGGTAGTGTTGAAGAAGCTGCAGAAGTTGTAAGAGAAGTTGTTGAAAAGCTAAAGAATTATGAAATCCCTAAAGAAAAACTTGTAATAATGAAACAACTAACAAAAAAACCAGATAAATACAAATCAAAAGGACCTCACGTTCAAATAGCTGAAAGAATGCAGAAAAGAGGTAAAGAAGTGAAACCAGGAACTGTAATATCTTATCTAGTAACTGAAGGAACCGGGAATGTAGGGGATAGATCTAAAACAATGGAAAAATTCGAAGAAAGCACCAAGAATTATGACTCAGACTACTACATAGACAAACAAGTAATACCAGCAGTATCAAGAATCTTAAAAACCTTCGGATACCAAAAAGAAGACTTAAAACATGATCAAACAGGCTTAGACGAATGGATGTAAGGAGGAAAAGAATATGACAGGCAAAGTAAGTCCAGAAGACCTGAAAAAATACGTTTTCTCAAGAACCGGAAAAAAAGACAAAAACGTGAAAATGGGGCCAAAATATGGAGAAGACACAGCCGCAATAAACATGGGAACCCAAACCCTCGTAATAAACTCAGACCCAATCATCTATGCCGCCAAAAGAATAGGAACACTCGGAGTGAACATCGCAAGCAATGACATCGCAGCAAGCGGAGCAACACCAAAATGGATGACAAACGTATTCTTCCTACCAGACGAACAAGAAGAAAAACTAGACATGATAACCAAACAAATAGACGAAGAAGCAAAAAAATTAGATATATCAATCGTCGGAGGACACTCAGAATACGTAGGAGAAATAAAAAGACCCTTCGTATCAATGACATGCATGGGAACAACAAAAAAATACATCCCAACATCAAACGCAGAACCAGGAGACTACATAATACTAACAAAAGGAGCAGCAGTAGAAGGAACAGGAATACTAGCAACAGACTTCACAGAAAAACTACTGAATAAGTTAGATGAAGAAACAATAAAAAAAGCAGAAAAAAAATTCGACCAACTAAACGTTCTAAAAGAATCAAAAATACTTAAAAAATACGCCAATGCAATGCACGACCCAACAGAAGGAGGGATAATAGACGGACTAATAGAAATGGCAAAAGCATCAAAAGTAGAACTACAAATAAAAAGAAACAACATAATAATACCAGAAGAAACCGAAAAAATATGCAAAACAATGAACGTAGACCCACTAAAAATATTCGGATCAGGAGCCCTACTAGCAACACTACCACCAAAAAAAGCAAGAAAAGCACTAAAAGAATTAACAAACAAAGAAATAGAAGCAACAGTAATAGGAGAAGTAAAAAAACAAACAAAAAAACCAAAAATATTAATAGACCAACAAAAATACACAGAACCAATAAGAGACCAAACCTACGACCTATGGGACTAAAAAAATAAAGAGAAAACAAAAATACAAACCAAAATATTCTAAACTAAATAAATTATTTACATCGATACAGATTGAGTGGAGATTGAGATTTGAGGTAGTCGTGAAGTTGATTTAGATGAATATGTGGATGATAATTTCGTTTCTGATAATTGGATTTCTAATAGGTTACTTTGAAGTATTACCTAGTAGATTCTACGATTTAACTGATCATATTACTAATATTGGTCTTATATTCTTATTAGCATCGATGGGCGCTAAAATAGGAGTAAACGAAAAAATATTGAATCAAATAGATAAAATAGGATTACAAGCACTAACAATAAGCATAGGAAGCATAATAGGAAGCATAATAATCCTAAAAATATCATTAAAAATAATAGACATAGAATTCAGCAAAGACGAAAAAATAGAAGAAAAAGGAGAAGTAAACAGATCAATGACAATAATGATCATAGCATCAGTAATACTCGGAATACTACTAGGAATCACAATAATACCAAAATCACTATTCCCATACATAGACCCAGTAACCTCCTACGCCCTAGCAATCCTACTCCTAGGAATAGGAATCGATATAGGACTAAACAAAGAAACCCTAATAAAAGCCAAGAAGTTAGGACTAACAATAATACTAATACCTATAGCAATAGCAATAGGAAGCATAATCGGAGCAATAACATCAGGATACATAGTAGGACTAATATACAACCAATCAGCCGCAGTAGGAGCAGGATTCGGATGGTACAGCCTATCAGGAGTAATACTAGCAGAAATACACAGCGTCGAACTAGGATCCATAGCCTTCCTATCAAACGTACTAAGAGAACTAATCTCAATACTAACAATACCACTAATAGCAAAATACTCCGGAAAAATAATCTGCATAGCACCAGGAGGAGCAACAACAATGGACGTAACCCTACCAATAATAAAAGAAAGCGCAGGAGAAGAAATAGTAATACCAGCATTCATAAGCGGAGTAACCCTATCCACACTAGTACCACTCCTAGTACCCTTCCTCATAAACCTCTAAACAAAACAAAAAACCAAATCAAAAAAGCAAAATATAAAAACAAAGAAACAGAAACAAAGGTGATGACACTGGAAAAAGCACTATCATACATAGCACAAATGAAAAACAAAAAAACAATAACCCACAAAAACCTAAAAGGAATACTCACCTACCAACTAAAATGGTTCAAACCAAAACAAGCCGAAAAATTCATAAAAAAAGCAAAACAAAAAGGCTACCTAAAAAAACAAAACAACCACCTAAAAATCCAAACAAAAAAACAACACAACCTAAACATAAACTACAAACCAAAAATAAACCTCGACAACATAGAAACAAAAAAAACACAAAACCCAGTAAACAAAATGGCAGAACACATAGCCCAAAACTCAGAACAAAACTTCAAAGAAGTAATATCAGGAATGAACAAAAAATACAGCCAAATGGGAAAATCAGTAGACTTCCTAATAACAGCATACCTATACGGAGAAGAAAAAAACATAGACATGTCAAAATACACAGACCTAATAGACTACTAAACAAAACAAAACCAAAAAAACCAAACAAATCAACTTAAACAACCAATTCTAGACCCCATCAATTAACTCCCTTAATTACTTGAGTCCTGAAGTAAGACTCCCTCAAGTATCGCCCGGGTTTCTTGATAAATTGCTTCATAGCTCTGCCCCTGAATAATTATCACACCTTCTCTAGGGATTAACACTTTATTTTCAGGATTCTCCATCTCATTTGGACCCATAAAAACTATCAATGGCTTTTCCTCAGTACCGTAGACACCAAGACCAATCTTAACCTTTTCAAGCACCGATAAGAAATTAGTTTTCACAAACTTAGTACTATTAACTTCCACCCTAGCCTTCTCCCTAGCCTCAGACTCATCCATACCCTCAGAAACATACTCATTAACCAACTGCTGCGACTGAATCAATGAACCAAGTTTACCAACCTCAATATTAGCCCTGTAGAGTTGACCCGACATCTGCTCCTGCTTAGAACCAGCTAACAAGTACCACTCAGAAACCTCCTCCCCAGTAAGAGAAGATAAAACCTCCTCCAAAGGATCAGTACCAGTATAAGAATTTAACTCAACAATAAAATCATTATCTGAACCACCTAAATTAACAGTTCTCGAAACAGGTTCATCATTAGCCCTAGAAAATGCATTAACATAACCATAAACAGAAACAACAGACAAAACCAAAACAACAATAACAATCAACGATAAAACCGATTTCAAACCAATAAAACCTAAAAATTTGTTCTTAGAATCGTTTTCATTCTTTTTATTAGTCTCTTCTACTTCTTCGTTCATAATGTGCTCCCCATGCAAGTTCTAATAAAAATAATTTTCAATTGGTGATCTTATTCAATATTTTATTGGGTTTTTAGAATTTAGATTGTAAGAAAAGAGAGAAAAGAAAAGGTTTAATTATTATTCAGCTAATTGCTCCATAAGATCTTCAGCAGCGTCTTGGGTCTCGTCTCTAGTTTGTCCAGCCACGATTAGGTGGTCGTAGTCTGCGTATTCGACAAACTCAAGGCTTCCTTCACTTTCTTCCCAGTTAACTTCACTTACTCCAGCATCAACTAGAGCTTCAACTACACTATTTGCAACAGGTCCACCAACCAAGATGTAATTACTATCTATATTTTCAAGGTCAACTTCACTGTCCAACATAGTCATTGATTCAGTTACTGGATGAAGCGTTTTAGACATTACATCTTCAGCGGTTGCTCCTTCAACAGAGTAAACATCTCCAAAGGAGTCACCCATCTCAAGCTCATGAGTTTCACTAGTTTCAGGTGGAGTAAACTCAATCCAAGATTCAAAAGCCAAGGCATCTTCTGTTTGTACTACTCCAATATCATCTACAATGTCGCCAGTCCATGAATCTGTTTTGTACTCAGCTGTAAAGTAATCTAATACCTCTACACTAGATCCAGTCATTGCTTCACTTTGATCGTAAGTTACGTTAAACTTTTCAACCCATGTTTCATCAGTACCGTCATCATCTATGTCTTCGCCTTCCTCAGCAACAATAGTGTCTACACTCCAGTTGTTGGCTGGCCAATCTGAAGTATCGCTTTCTAATGTTTCTCTATCTAGTGAAACCTCAAATTCTGCTTGATTTGTCCCTTCTATACCAGCAAAGACATTTGTTGCGTTAACGTAAACATCTTCTTCCCAATAGTCTTCTTCATTATTCTCCGTGAGAGTATCAGTTTGTACGTCACCGTCAGGATTCTCTATCTCGAATAATACCTTGTTGGAGTCAGTGTCAACATCTAGCAATGTGATTTCATAACCATTGAAGTCTAAAGTATCCCCAGTTTTTCCCCATTTAGTCATTTGGCTCATTGAAACAGTTAATGTATCGTTTTCGTTTCCAACTTCATTGTAAACATTTTCAACCACATAGGTTTTACCCATCATCGTGAATTCATCATCTGCTGTTAGGGCTCTATATTTCGGTGCAGGATTTCCGAAGGTACTATCTTCATCATCTTGTAGGAAATCAACGGTTAAAGCATCTGGCTGTACTCTAAGATCCATAGATGATGCTGGATAATCATCACTTGAATCTCCAAAGTCTTCTACAATGTTCCTTTCAAGACTGTAATCATCATCTGATCCTCCTATGGTTAGATCCAAAGAAGCATCTAGATTGAATGTTTCTTCTTCATCGTAATCCCAAGTAGATACAACTTCGTCCATTGTGAAAGTAAATTGGGCTGTGTCTCCCCATATATTTCCTACTGAACCACTACCTGTATCTATAGATACATTAAATCCTGAGTCTAAGTCTTCATCTTTTCCCCAATCTTCTCCAGAACCGATAGATGGATCTGCTGAGATATCATAGTAATTTTCACCTGGAAGATCTTCTCTATCCGCATTATCTGAGTATAAATCAGACCTGGCTGTTCCTTTGTTTTCGTTTCTATCCCATACGTTGCTGTATACGGGTATTTTGTATGAGTCGTCTGTTGTGTCTTCTTTTATGTTTACTGTGTCTATTTCTGGTGTTATTTCTTCTTCTGTGTAGAGTTTGCTTCCTATTGCGAGTCCTACGTCTGATGCTGCTTTTACGTCTGCTGGTGCTGCTTGTGATCCTACTACTATTTTTGTGTTGAGTTCTCCGTCTTCTACGAAGAAGTCTTCTGGTATTGTGGTTCCGTCTGAGTCTGTGTATGTGTGGCTGCTAGCTGCGGCTCCGCCTGCGAGGGTTGCCCCTACCAATGCGGTACCTGCTGCAATGGCACCAATCTTTTTTATATTCATAATTATTTCCTCCATGTTTTCAATGATCTCGGGGCTTTAAATACCTTTTGGTGGGTGATCTGGTGCCTTCAAAGAATAGTTCTTAGGTCTTGTAACGTTTTCAATCGTTTTCTAATAATTTCTAGAAATAAATGAGAGATAAAATTATTTTTGTTCTGGTTTTTGCTGTGTTTTAGTTTTTTGTTTGAATATTTGGCGGTGTGTTAGTTCGAATGATATACCGGCTAAGTCGGTTAAGGCGTTTTGCAGTTCTCTTGCTTTGATGGTTTTTTCATCGGGTTCTATTATGCTGAGAGCGGTTGGTAAGAACTCTGAGTTTAAGACGAATAGGTTTTCGAATCTTGATAATCCTTCGATGGCTATTTGTCCTTCGAATTTTTCCGGGTCATTGTTTTGGATTTTGTAGTTTGTGATCTTGGTTCCATGTATGTTGAGGTATTGGAGTACTCGGTCGACTACTTGTTCTTGGTTTTTTCCGTAGGCTTCGGTGACCATTCTGAACCAGATGTTTCCGTCTTCTACTAGGTCCAGTATTTTCATGTCGTCTAGGTCTTCGGTTGGTCTTTCTTCTATTTCGAAGTCTGGGAGTTCTACGATGGGTCCTAGTTCTTCTGTCATCTTGGTTAAAAGGTTAGAAATCTTTCCGAACATTGAGAGTAGTTCTTTTGATGATAAGTTGAAGTTGTTCGGGGATTCTATTTCAACCATTGATGGTGTGTATCTTATTGCTATTTCTATTAGTTGGCTTAATGTGGAGTTTATTGTGGTTTCTGAGCTTATGGAGTACATTTGTTCTTCGTTGAATTGGCTTTCCATTTCTTGTTCTGTTTGGTCTGGTTCTACTTCTACTATGTCTTCTGTTCTGTGGTCTTTTAGTTCTGCTTTCTTTTCTAGTTCGTTTAGTTGGTTCTGCATTGCTTTTTTGACGTCTTCTTTTTTGTTTCCTTGTATTTCGAAGTACATTGTTGTTTTTATTTTTTGGTTTAATTTTGGAAGTTTCCCGGTTTTTCCTTTTTCCACTGTTTGTTTTGGTTCTTTCAATTTGCTCACCTTCATTAAATTTTTTTGGGTTTGTTTTTATTTAAATTTGTTTTTCTTGTTCTATTTCTTCGTCGTTGTTTGTTTGGGTTTCTGTTTCGAATGGTGTTAGGTCGACTTTTTCCCATGATATGCTTGGTGATGCTTCGAATTCTTTTATGTCTACTTCTAGGTCTTCTAGGAATTCTTTTAGGTTGTTTATGCAGTTTCCTACGCTGTCTTTTTTGCACATGAGTAGTGCGACGACTTCGTATTTTCCGTAGGTTTTCCATAGGAATTTTATTCTGTTCTGTCTTTTCAGGAATCTTATTGTTCTTTTCATGTCTCCGAGTCCTACGTTTATTCCGATTATTATTGAGCTGAATCCGATTTTTTCGAAGTCAGGTACGGCCATCACTCTTTTCTGGATCATTCCCTGTTCTTCTAATTTGTTGATTCGTCTGTATACGGTGTTTCTGCTCACGTCTGTTAGGTCAGCTAATTCTGAGTATGAATGTATTCCATTACATATGTGAAATATTATTTTTTGATCAGTATCATCTAATTCTTGTTGAACCATACTACTAATTCCCCAACAATATTGTAATATCTGAATTTATAAGATTGTTCGTTCATCCCCAATCCGTAATGATCAAAATGAATTTTTTTCCGTTTAATTGAACAATTTTTTCAACGGGGATGAATGTGAACCCATCTCCAAACAAACTAACTTTAATTACATATAATTTTTATTGGTTGTAGTTCTTGTTTTTTGGGTTTATTGTTTGGTTTATTTGTTGTTTGTTTTTGGTTTTTGTTGTTTTTTGGTTTGTGTTTTTGGGTTTTTGTGGGTTGGTTGTTGTTTTGTGGTGTTTGGTGATTTTTGTTGTTTTTTGTTTGGTTTTTTTGGCTTTGATCATCATTGGATGGTTATTAGTTATATTGGGGTTTATTTAGGGTAAGAATTTTGTGTTATGAATTAAGTGGTTTTGTCTTGTATTTGATTTGTTAGTTGAGTGTTTAATATGTTTTTTTATCGTTTATGGAGGAAGTAAGATGTGTCCGGATGGAACTCAGACGTATAGAGATGGTTCTCAGGATAGAGTTGGGAGAACTGATTTTCAAGAACTTAATCCGATTATTGAGAAGTATAAGGATAAGACAGGAGTTTTAATTCCTGTTCTTCACGAGGTTCAGAATAAGGAGGGGTATTTGTCTGCAGAGGTTCAGGAGTATGTTGCTGAGAGATTGAATATTCCTATTAGTAAGGTTCATGGGGTTGTCTCGTTTTACTCATTTTTCTCTACAACGCCAAAAGGTGATCACACTATTGGTGTTTGTATGGGGACTGCCTGTTATGCTAAAGGTGCTGAAGATATTCTTAATGAGATTAAGGATGAGTTAGATGTTGATCACGGTGAGACTAGTGATGATGGGAAGTTCACTTTAACTACTAAGAGATGTCTTGGTTGTTGTAGTGAGGCTCCTGTTGTTATGATCGATGATACGGTTCACGGTAATCTTAGTAGGGAAGATGTTCCTGATGTTTTAGATCAGTATTAGTAGGGTTGAGTGATTATATGGATGATGAAAGGAAAGTAATGGTGTGTGCTGGGACAGGTTGTTTATCTTCTGGTGCTGAGGAAATTGAGAAAGAATTTAGAAGAGTTTTGAAGAAGAAAGGTTTAACTCAGGAATATCCTGTTTCTAAAATAGTTAAGAAAACAGGTTGTATGGGTCCTTGCAGTCTTGGACCTGTAGTAGTTATAATGCCTGAGGAAACTTTCTACGGTAATTTAGAGCCGGAAGATGTTCCGAAAATTGTTGATCAACACATTGAAGATGGGGAGATAGTTGAAGATTTACTCCTTGAAGATGATGAAGGTCATAAGATTGAGGAGTACAGTGAAATTGATTACATTAAGGATCAGAAAAGAGTGGTTATGCAGAATATGGGTAAAATAGACCCGCATAACATACAGGATTACGTGGAAGAGGATGGTTACAGATCTTTAGAGGAAGTAGTTAAAGAATTTAGTCCTGACGAAGTTATTGAAGAAATTAAGGAGTCAGGGCTTAGAGGTAGAGGTGGTGCTGGATTCCCTACTGGTAAGAAGTGGGAGTTTACAGCTGCTGCCGATGGTGATCAGAAATATGTTGTATGTAATGCGGATGAGGGAGATCCTGGAGCTTTCATGGATAGAAGCATCTTAGAGGGTGATCCTCATAGAGTGATTGAGGCGATGGCGATAACTGGTTATGCTATTGGTGCGGATCAAGGTTATGTCTATGTAAGAGCAGAGTATCCGTTAGCAGTTAAAACTTTGAGAAAAGCTATTAGTGATGCGGAAAATCATAATTATCTTGGTGAGAATTTATTTGGGACTGATTTTGACTTTAACTTAGATATTAGAGTAGGAGCTGGAGCGTTTGTCTGCGGAGAAGAAACAGCATTACTAGCTTCAATCGAGGGAAAAAGAGGGCAACCAAGCCCAAAACCACCATACCCAGCGAATAAAGGATTATGGAATAAACCAACCGTAATAAATAACGTTGAAACCCTAGCAAACATACCAACAATAATAAGAAAAGGATCGGACTGGTTCAACCAAATAGGAACAGAAAAAAGCTCAGGAACCAAAGTATTCGCAGTAGCAGGAGACGTAAACAACACAGGACTAATTGAAGTGCCAATGGGAACAACCCTAGAAGAAATCATCGACATAGCAGGAGGAGTAGACGGAGAAAAATTCAAAGCAGCACAAATAGGAGGACCAAGCGGAGGAACCCTACCAGAAAAATTCCTAGACCTAAACATCGACTACGAATCCCTAGAAGAAGCCGGAGCAATGGTAGGATCCGGAGGACTAGTCGTAATGAACGAAGACAACTGCATGGTAGACATAGCAAGATTCTTCCTAGACTTCGTACAAGAAGAAAGCTGCGGAAAATGCCCACCCTGCAGAGACGGCACCCAAAAAATGCTCGAAATACTGGAAAGAATAACCCAAGGAGAAGGAGAACCAGAAGACCTTGAAAGACTCGAAAACCTAGCCGTAAACATCAAAAAAGCAGCACTATGCGGACTAGGACAAACAGCACCAAACCCAGTAACCAGCACATTAGAACATTTCAGAGACGAATACGAAGCCCACGTAGTGGACAAAGAATGTCCAACAGGACAATGCCACGAAATGGTAGAAGCATACGTAATAGACCCAGACACATGCGTAGGATGCACCCAATGCGTACCAGTATGTCCAGTAGATGCAATATCAGGACAAACAGGAGAACCGCATAAAATCAACGCAGATAAATGCATAGCCTGTGGAGAATGCGCAGACATTTGCCCTGTAAACGCAATAAGCCAAGGAGGAAATTAAAATGACTGAATCTGTAACTGAAGATTCTTTAGACATGAAAAAAGAAAATATTATTTCTATTACAGTTAATGGCAATAAAATACCTGCAAAAAAAGGAGAAACAATCCTTGAAGCCTGTGAAAGAGAAGGAATTTACGTTCCAACACTTTGCCACTACCAGAACCTAGAAAATGTTGGAGCCTGCAGGATGTGTTTAGTGGAAATCGATGGGAATAGATTAGAAACCGCATGCACAACTCCAGCCCAAGACGGTATGGAAATCGAAGTTAATACTGACGAATTATGGGATCTTAGAAGAAACATCCTTGAATTAATGTTTTCAGCTGAAAATCATTACTGTATGTACTGTGAAATGGAAGGAAATTGCGAATTAGAGTGGATGTTCAGAAGAGCAGGAATGGATAATGTTAGATACACTAATAGTTATCCTGAAAAAGATTTTGACGGTTCCAATGAACATATAGCTATTGATAGTAATAGATGTATACTATGCGGTCGATGTATAAGAGCTTGTCAAGAAATTGTTGCTAATGACACTCTAGATTTCGGTAACAGAGGCAAAGAAACTAAAGTAATAGCAGATAATGACGTACCTCTAGGAGAATCCTCATGCATATCATGCGGAGCCTGCGTACAAGTCTGCCCAACAGGTTCCATCTTTGATAAACATAGCGCCTACAAAGGAGATGAGATACAAAGCGATTCTACAGAGTCATACTGTGCTGAATGCAGTATCGGCTGCGGAATAGACGTATTCCATAGATCAAATAATTTAGTAAGAATCGAAGGAGATGAATCTGAAGAATCCGGAGGACAGCTATGTGAAAAAGGAAGATTTAAAACAGTAACAGATACTCGAAGAAGAATACAAAAACCATACTTAAACAAAGACGGTGAAAAACAGGAAATCACAGTAGAAGAAGCTGTAAAACAAGTAAAAGAGATTCTAGCTAACTCACAGAATATTAGCTCCATTGCTTCTGACAGATTACCAACTGAAACAGTAGAATTATTCCAAAGAGTAATGAAAGGATACGACGCAGAATTTACCTTACCAGGAGCGGAAAGACATGAATTAGAAAAAGAAGTGCTAAGAGACTTAGACCAATTCATACCTCACATAGATAAAAATATTTGCATGAACAACATATCTCAGATCCTTGAAGCTGATCAAGTAATAGTTTATGATACATCCATAGTTGACTCCCACCCAGTACTAAGTTCCTACATAAGAAGAGCTTCTAAGAATGGTGCTAAATTAATGACGATTGATCCTTATGGAGACAAGTTCAGAGGATATTCTGACGTAACTCTAAGTATTGGATCGCCTAGAGCTCAATTAACTGAGTTTGTTATGGAGGTTCTTCAGGAAGAAGTTGACTCAATAGAGGAATTAAGTACAACTCACTTAGGCGGGGTAAATGTTCACTCTGACGATGTAATGACTATGGCCTCTTACCTAGAAGGTGAAAATGATACGATTATAGTTATGGGTCCAGGTGTGGATGATAAAAAGTCGATGAGAAATATTTTAGGGCTTTCAGTGTTGACAGATAACTGTATTATCAGTTTGAACAGAATATCTAATCAGGATCTTAAGAAATTTGACTCTAACACCGGCATTAATGAGTCTGAAACAGCTTATTTGTTCGCGTCTGACGATAGAGAGGATAATTTAGGGGAAATGAAGGAATTAGCTGATAACTCTGATAAGGTGATAGTTCAAGCGGCTAGAGAGTCAGAGCTAACGGAGAAGGCTGATATAGTTCTACCAGCTTTAACTTGGTCTGAGAGAGAAGGAAGTTTCGTTGATATTAATGGAGATCTTAAGGAGATAAATAGGATAACTGAGCCTAGAATTTCGATTGAATCTGATAAAGAATTAGTGAGGGAACTAATTTAATTTTTAGATTTGAAATTTATTCCCTCTAATAATTTATTTAATTTATAGAGAAGTGATTAGGATGGCTGAAGCAGAATTAAAGTCAATATTAGAAGATAAAGATCAAATAAAAGTAGCAACAGCCTGTCTTGGCGGATGTTCAGGCTGTCATATGTCCTTCCTGGATAATGATGAATTCATAGTAGAATTACTGAAAAAAGTTAACTTGGACGCAAGCCACATGATAGTGGATCACAAAGAATTCTCAGAAGTAGAGATAGGAGTGGTAGAAGGAACAATGACAAATGAAGACAACCTAGAAGTGGCAGAAGATCTGAGAGAAAAAGCAGAAATCTTAATAGCGTGGGGAGACTGCGCCTGCATGGGAGGAATTCACACAATGAGAAACTTCGGAGACAAAGACCAGCAAATAAAAGAATGTTACGTAGACAAAGCCGATGATAAGAGCGAAATACCGAATGCAGACTCAATACCCTCACTACTGGAAAAGGCTGAACCAGTAAACCAATTTGTAGAAGTTGACGCCTACCTACCAGGATGCCCACCGTCCGCTGATGTAATAAGATACGGATTCGAAGAAATATTAAATGGAAGAACTCCTAAAGCATCAGGATTAGACTTACAATATGATTAAAAATGGTGATTAAATGCCTCAAAAAACTAAAGAAATAATAGAACCTGTAACAAGAATCGAAGGTCATGCAAAAATCTCAATCCATCTCAATGAAGAAGATCAAGTAGAAGATGCGAGATTCCACGTAACAGAATTCAGAGCATTTGAAAAATTCGTTGAAGGAAGACCCTTATGGGAAATGCCGGATATGACATCAAGAATCTGTGGAATATGCCCGGTAAGCCATCAACTAGCAGCAGTAAAAGCATGCGATGATTTACTAGGGGTTGAAATACCGGAAGCAGCTAAAAAACTAAGAGAACTACTTCACATGGGACAAATATTCCAATCACACGCACTAAGCTTTTTCTACCTATCAAGTCCAGACCTATTACTAGGATACGACGCAGACCCATCAAAAAGAAACATAAAAGGACTACTAGAAGAAAACCCGGAAGTAGCTAAACGTGGAGTGAAAATGAGAAGCTTCGGACAAAACCTAATAGAAGCCCTAGGCGGAAAAAAAGTCCACCCAGAATTCGTAATACCAGGCGGAGTAAACAGCAACCTAGACAAAGAAAAAGGCGAAAAAATACTTGAAGAATCAGAACCGCTAATAGATGAACTAAAAGACACAATAGACAAACTAAACGAAATATACCAGAACTTGGACCAAGAAACGTTGAACTACGCCACATACCCAACCAAATATATGGGACTAGTAGATAACGACAACGGATTAGAACATTATGACGGAGAAATAAGACTAGTAGATGAAGAAGGAGACCTACTAGAACAGATAAAATCAAATAACTACCAAGATATAATATCAGAAAGATCAAAGAACTGGACCTACCTCAAATTCCCTTATTACAGCGAAGAAGGATTTGAAGACGGTCAATACAGAGTAGGGCCTCTAGGAAGGCTAAATGCTGCAGAAACAATTGAAACTGAAGAAGCAAGAAAAGAATGGAAAAAATACAAAGAAATGGCTCAAGGAAAAATACAGGAAAAAACAATATTCTATCACTACGCAAGACTTATCGAAATGCTTTACTGCCTTGAAAAAATACAGAAACTCTTAAAAGAAGACATAATCTATAACGGAGTAACAAACGTACCAACAAAACCAAAGAAAGGTGAAGGAATAGGAGTAATAGAAGCACCAAGAGGAACACTAATACATCACTACAAAGCAGACGAAAAAGGAATGATACAAGACGCAAACTTCATAGTAGCAACCACACACAACAACGCAGCAATGAACAAGGGAATAAAAATGGCAGCAGAAAAATACGTTGAAGGACCTGAAATACCGGAAGGAGTGCTAAACAAAATAGAAAGCGTAATAAGATGCTACGACCCATGCCTAAGCTGTTCAACCCACGCCTTAGGACAAATGCCAATGGAAATAGAACTCAAAGATAACCAAGGCGAAATAATAGACAAAGCCAAAAAATAAATCTCTTCTTCCTTCTCTTAATTAACTCTTCTAAAGTAGGTGTATAAATGGAGATCTTAGTACTAGGAATAGGAAACAACATAAAAAAAGACGACGCAATAGGACTAAAAATAGTAGAAAAAATAAAACCAAAAATCAGAACAAAAACAGCAGAAATAGACTTCAAAACAAGTATATCAGGAAGAATACTGCTAATAGATGAAATAGAAGGCTACGACAAAGTATTTTTAATAGACTCTATCAAAACAGACAACGGCGAAATAGGTGACTGGTACTCACTAAACCCAGAAGACATAGAAAAAGAATCAGGATTCTTCGCTTCTCACAACATAAACCTAGGCATGATGAAAGAGATAGGAGAAACAATGGGACAAAACATGCCACAAATAAAAATCATAGCCATAGAAGTAGAAAACCCATTCGAATTCGGGGAAAACCTAACAAAAAAAGTAAAAAACCAACTAAAACCATTAACAGAAGAAATCGCAGAACACATACAAAAAAACATATAAATAACCTAAAGATCAAACACAAAATCCAGGAAAATCATAGATATACACAAGTTTTTGGCTTATCAAAGATTCAAGTTGGTATTCAATTTTTGGATTTCTTGTTTTGGGATGTTTTCTCAAATTTTTCTAAATTCTGTTAAAATTTTAGATCTTAATCGATCATTGATCATCATTTATCTGTTCTTGGTTTCCGATCAAATCCTAGAATTCTAATTGGTTATGTTTGTTCATATAAGATAAAAAATAGTTACATTTGTTAAGACCCAATAAATATTAGATTTAATAATTGTACTATTAATATGGAAGAAAACAAACACCCACCAAAAACCAAATCCAAAGACCAAAACCCACAAAACAAAACCAAACCAGCTCCACCAAAAAAGAACAAAACGAAGAAAAACCATCCAAAACCCAATAAAAACCAAAACCACCGAAAAAAGAACAAAAATACACTAAAAACAATGAAAAATGATACTAAGTAAGAAATAAGATAAAAAATCAAATTTGTGGAGGTAAAAAATATGGAAAGTAAAGTAAAAGAAAAAACTCAAGAATTTGAACAAAATGAAGAAATTGGGGAAGAAAAAGAATATGAAGAATTCTCATTAGAAGGACTAGACGAAATAATAGACAAACACGGAGCAAAAGAAGAAAACCTAATCTCCATGCTATACGAAATACAAGAAGAAGTAGGATACCTACCCACAGAAGTACAAAAATTCGTATCAGAACAATGCAACATCCCACTAAGCAAAATACATGGAGTCATAACCTTCTACTCATACTTCAACACAGAACCAAAAGGAGACCACACAATAGGATTTTGCACAGGAACTGCCTGCTACGCAAAAGGAGGAAAAGAAGTACTAGACAAAATAAAAGACGAACTAAACATCGAAGACGGAGAAACCACAGAAGATGGAAAATTCACATTAGACACAAGAAGATGCATCGGATGCTGCGGAAAAGCACCAGTAATGATGATAGACGACCAAGTCTTCGGAAACCTAACCCCAAACAAAATACCGGAAATATTCAACAACTTCTAACTCTAAAATTTTAATTATCAATTATTCTTCTCCTAACCAAAAAAAAATATAGAGAGGATTTCCAATGACAATGACCAAAGAAAATGCGGGAAACATAATAAGAGAATTAAAAGAAAATGAAGAAGAAAATATAAAAATAAAAGTATGTGCAGGAACAGCCTGCGTATCATCAGGATCACTAAAAATATATGAAAAAATCAAAGAAGAACTTGAAGAATTATCCTTACCCGTAGAAGTAGAATTATTTGATGAAAAACATAAAGCAGAAGATCAAGACGATATAGAAGTAGGGACAACCGGATGCCACGGATTCTGTGACGAAGGGCCATTAGTAAGAATAGACCCAATAGGAATTCTTTACACAAAGGTTGAACCTGAAGATGCTGAAAAAATAGTGGAGAAAACAATAAAAGAAGAAAAAATAATAGAAGATCTTTCCTATAGAACAGGAGAAGGAGAAATCCATAAAAAGGAAGATCAAATCCCGTTCTACAATAATCAAAAAAGAATTGCCCTTGGAAACGCAGGAGACGTGGATCCAGAAGATTTAGAAGATTATATAATAAAAGGAGGATATTCTGCCCTATCAAAGGCTCTTGATATGGGATCTGAAGAAGTTATTGAAGAAATTAAGGAGTCAGGGCTTAGAGGTAGAGGTGGTGCTGGATTCCCAACTGGAAAAAAATGGGAATTTGTCGATAGTAATGATGAAGATCAAAAATATGTTATTGTTAACTGTGATGAGGGAGATCCTGGAGCTTTCATGGATAGAAGCCTCATGGAGGGGGATCCTCACAAAATTATAGAGGGCACGGCTATAGCTGGATATGCTACAGGAGCATCAAAAGGATATGTCTATGTAAGAGCGGAGTACCCATTAGCAGTTAGTAGAATTAAAAAAGCAATTAATGATGCTTATGAATCTAATTTATTAGGGGAGAATATTTTAGAATCAGGATTCGATTTTGATTTAGAAGTTAAAGAAGGAGCCGGAGCCTTTGTTTGTGGAGAAGAAACAGCACTAATATCCTCCATAGAAGGTAAAAAAGGAAGACCAACACCAAAACCTCCATACCCAGCAAATGAAGGACTATGGGGAAAACCTACATTAATTAATAATGTTGAAACCTTGGCAAATATTCCTCCAATAATAAAAAATGGTGCCGGCTGGTTCAACCAAATAGGTAGCGAAGACAGTAAAGGAACAAAGACCTTTGCAGTAACAGGTGACGTTTCTAATACAGGTTTAATAGAGGTACCAATGGGAATAACTCTAAGAGAAATAATATTCGATGTAGCCGGAGGTCTTGACAGTGATAAAGAATTAAAAGCAGTGCAGATAGGCGGTCCTAGCGGAGGATGCTTATCGAAAGAACACCTCGACATACCACTAGGATTTGACACATTACAAGAAGTCGGGGCAATGGTTGGATCAGGCGGATTAGTAGTGATGGATGAAGATAGCTGTATGGTGGATGTGGCAAAATTTTTCCTGGAGTTCGTTCAAGAAGAAAGTTGTGGAAAATGTCCGCCATGCAGGGATGGAACTCGAAAAATGCTTGAATTATTGGAAAGAATCACAAAAGGTGAAGGCGAACCAGAAGATATTAATAGACTTGAATCACTGGGTAATACGATTCAGAAAGCTTCATTATGCGGATTAGGTCAAACAGCTCCAAACCCTGTTTTAAGCACATTAGAACATTTCAGGGATGAATATGTATCACATGTAGTGGATAAAGAATGTCCGACGGGTCAATGCCAAGAAATGGTTAGTTCCTATGTGATTGACTCTGATACATGCGTAGGGTGCACCCAATGTGTTTCAGAATGTCCGGTTGATGCGATATCAGGGCAAAGCGGTGAGTCTCATGAGATAGATGAGGATGAATGTATTGCTTGCGGGGCCTGTGAAGATGTTTGTCCTGTAGATGCTATTTCTAATTAAGTATAGGATGATGGTAATGGAAATTAAGATTAATGGAGAGAAAGTAAAGCCAGAGAAAGGTAAAACAATTTTAGAAGTATCTAGGGAGATTGGGGTAGATATTCCTACTCTATGTTATGATTCCTCCCTAGGTACTTATGGTGCTTGTAGATTGTGCTTAGTGAAGTTAAGGGATAGGGATGAGTTTGTAACAGCTTGTACAACTCCTGTAGAGGATGGTATGGATATAGTTACGCATAGTGAGGAGCTTCAGGAGGTACGGGAAGAGATTCTTCATTTGATATTAGCAGAGCATGAGGAGAATTGTAGAGTTTGTGAAGCTAGTGGGGATTGTAGAATACAGGAATTAGCTTATGAGTTCGGTATTAGCGAATCTAAGTATGAGCTTGAGAATAAAGATTATGAAATATTTGATGATAATCCGTTCATAGAGTTAGATCCGAATAAGTGTGTTTTATGCGGTAAATGTATTAGAACGTGTGAAGAGATACATGGGACGGATTCTTTGACAATTCTTGATAAGGGTTTCCAGGAAAAATTAGGGTCTTCTTCCGGTAGTGATGAGGATTTGGATTACTCGGATTGTAGGTACTGTGGAAGCTGTGTAGAAGCCTGTCCTACGGGTGCATTAACTTATAAACCTTCGAAGAATAAAGGAAGAAATTATGAGCTGAATGAGGAACAGACTACTTGTCCTTTCTGCAGTGTTGGTTGTCAATTAGAGCTTAAAGTGAAGGGTGATGAGATTGTTCAGGTTGGTTCTGTGGGTGAGGAGGGAACTCCTAATCCTAAGGGAGAGACTTGTCTTAGAGGAAGGTTTGGTTATGAGTTCGTTGATCATCCTGATAGAATTACTAAGCCATTAATTAAAAGAGGAGATGAGTTTGAAGAGGTTTCATGGGAAACTGCACTCCATTTTATAGCTGAAAATATTCAAAGAATTAAGAATGAATTCGGTGAGGATTCTTTTGCTGGGATTGGCTCAGGTAAGTGTACGAATGAGGCGAATTATTTATTTCAGAAGTTTATGAGAGCTGTATTGAAAACTAATAATATAGATCATTCTTCCAGGATTCATCATTCACCTACTATAGAGGCTTTGACGAAGACTTTTGGGTATGGGGCTATGACGAATTCGATTAAGGGTGTTGATAAGGCTGATACTATATTTGTTATTGGTTCTAATACTACGGAGAATCATCCTGTGATCGGTGACAGAATAAAGAAGGCTGTTAAGAATGGGGCTAATTTAATAGTTGCTGATCCTAGAAGTACTGAGTTATCAGAAATAGCGGATGTTTCAATTAATCATCAACCTGGTACGGATCTTCCTTTAATTAATGCAATAACTCATATCATAATAAAAGAAGGTTTACATGATTTAGAATTTATATCAGGTAATATGGAGAATTTTAGAAGGTTTAAAGAGTCTATAGAGAAGTATGACCCGTCAACAGCTCAAAATATAACTGATGTACCTGCAGAAAAAATAGTTGAAGCCGCTAGATACTACGGAAATGTGGAAAGATCATACATAGTTTATGGAATGGGATTAACACAGCATAGAAACGGAACAGATAACATATACAGCCTATCAAACCTTGCCTTACTAACTAACAACATAGGTAAAGAAGGAACAGGAATAAACCCGCTAAGAGGATTAAATAACTCACAAGGAGCCTGCGACAACGGAGTACTACCAAACTACTACCCAGGCTACCAATCCATAAAAAACAAAGAAGCAAAAAAAGAACTTGAAACCCAATGGAAAACAGAACTACCGGAAAAAGAAGGACTAACAACCGTAGAAATCTACGAAGAAATAATAAACAACGAAATAAAATCATTATACATAATGGGAGAAAACCCAATCCTATCAGAACCAAACCAAGAAAAAGTTGAAAAAGCCCTCAAAAATCTAAGATTCCTCATCACCCAAGACATATTCCTAACCAAATCAGCAAAACATGCAGACGTAGTACTACCAGCAGCAAGCTTCGCAGAAAAACAAGGAACCTTCACAAACACAGAAAGAAAAATACAGAAAATAAAAAAATCCATAAACCCACCAGGACAAGCAAAACCAGACTGGAAAATAATAAAAGAAATATCAAACAAACTAGGATACAAAATGAACTACCAAAACCCAGAAGAAATAATGGAAGAAATAGCTAAAACAAACCCAACCTATAGAAACATAACACACGAAAAACTAGGTAAAAAAGGAATACAATGGCCCTACAACAAAGAAACAGGAAAAGGAACACAATACTTATACAAAAACGGATTCAAAAACCAAGAACCTGAATTAAAAATAACAAAATACGAATCACCAGCAGAAAAATTTGACAAAGAACACAAATACATCCTAATCACAGGAAGATCCCAATACCAACCCCACACAGGCACAATGTCTAAAAGATCAAATCCAATAGAAAAAAAAGAACCAGAACCATACGTAGAAATAAACGAAAAAGATGCAAAAGAACTTAAAATAAACGAACAAGACCAAATAAAAATATCAACAAAAAACCATGAAATAAAAGCCAAAGCAAAAATAAATAACAAAGTCCAACCAGGACAAATCTTCATGCCACTAAACCTAATTAAAAACGAAACAAACAAACTAACAGACAAAAAACACGACCCCAAATCAAAAATACCGGAACTCAAAGTAACAGCAGTAAAAGCAGAAAAAACCTAATAAATAAAGAAAATAGTTTAAATAGAAGAAGAAGGAAGATCCATAGCATCTTCAGCAGCTAAAACTATCCCTTCACTAACCGTAGGATGCGCATGCAAAGTACCTACAACATCATCAACAGTCAAACCATTCTCAACCGCCACAGCAATCTCATGAATAATTTCACTAGCCTCAGGACCAACTATCTGACCACCTTTAATAACACCATCATCATCCACAGCAATTCTTAAAGTACCTTCAGCCTTATTCTTAGTATAAGCAGCGCCAACCCCTCTAAACGAGGCTCTTCCCACATTATAGTCTTCAAACTCACCAATTTTAGCTAACTGCGGATCCGTGAACACTACCTCAGGAACAGAAGATTTCTCATTATCCCTACCAACTATAGAATCAACAGCTACAGAAGCCTCATTATAAGCCTTATGAGCTAACATTTTACCTCCAACAACATCTCCTATAGCGTAAATATTCGAATCCTCTGTTAACCCCTTATCATTCACTTCAATAAAACCATCTTCATCAACAGTTACATCAGTCTCACCAAGATTTAAACCATCTGTCACTGGAACCCTACCAACTGATATAAGACATTTATCCGCAGAAAACTCTTCACCATCATCAGTACTTAAAATAACTTCTCCATCTTCCTTCTCAAGATCACTTACCATTTGATTAGTTTTCACATCTAAACCCATCTTCTTAGCTTTCCTTGAAATCGGAGTAACCATCCTTCTATTAAAATGAGGCAATATTTGTCTTTCAGCTTCCAATATCGTCACATCCGACCCTAACTTATGACTAATAGTTCCCAGTTCCATCCCAATATAACCTGCTCCAATTATCAACAGCCTTTCAGGTAATGAATCCATTTCAAAGAAATGATCAGAACTTACAACTAAATCCCCATCGAACTCCATATTCGGAATTTCCGCTGGCACAGAACCAGTCGCAATAACTGCATTATCAAATTCTACAGTTTCTTCACCAACTTCAGCCTTATCAGAAGAGATAAATGAAGCTTCTTCATTCCTAATATCAACACCATTTCTGTTTAAATGTTTTTCAGCATTAGAAACCAATGTATCCACATTTTCATTAGCCCATTCAGAAGTTCTCTCAAAATCTACTTCCACATCCCCCTTAACTCCTAAATCTTCACTATTATTCGGATAGTAAACCAAATCAGCAGCATTAGCCAAAGCCTTCGAAGGTATACAACCTCTATTTAAGCATACACCTCCAACATCTCCCTTCTCAGCTAAGATCACATCTAAACCTAATTCAGATCCTCTCAAGGCCGAAACTAAACCGCCTGGACCTGCACCAATTACAAGTAAATCTGTTTGTACAGTCATCTGAATCAACTCACTCAAAATTAATCATAATAATATATAAACCTCAGGTTAAAGATATTTTGTTGGATAAAGTTTTAAGTTATCTCGGTGACTTGATACTAAGTGAGAGTAAGAGGGAAAAACTTAAATTGGATAGATGATTCCACAATGCGGGAGCCAAATGAGCCCGTGGCCTAGCCCGGATAGGGCACCGGCCTTCTAAGCCGGCGTTCGTGGGTTCAAATCCCACCGGGCTCACCATTTTAAACAATAATTAATTAATACAGTTCTTTAAGTTTTTTAAACTCTAAGAATAGTTTTTATGTTAAGTTTTGTTATTTTTGTTACTTTATTTGTTGTTGGTTTTTTGTTAGGTCTCCTCGTCCGATTCCAAACATTTTGAATCCTTTTGGTGGTTCTTGTAGCATTCCTCTTCCGTCAATTAAGATATTTTTTTTCATTAGGTTTTTGTATTTTTGGAAGTTTATTTTTTGGAATTCTTTGTGGTCTGTTGCTATTATTACTGTTACTGAGTTTTTGAAGACGTTTTCTATGTTTCCTTTTATGTATGGGTCGTAGTAGGCTATTTCTGCTCCTTGGTTTTGCAGTGTTTTTCCTATTTTTATTGCTGGTGAGTTTCTTTTGTCGTCTGTTCCTGCTTTGTATGCGATTCCTAGTATTCCGATTTTTTTGTTTTTTAGGTTTTTGAATGTGTTTTTAATGATTTTGGTTACTTCTTGTGGCATTTTTTCGTTTCTTTTTCTTGAGGTTTTTATTATTCCTTTTTCTTGTTTTGTTTTTTCTAGTAGTAGGTATGGGTCTTTTGGGAGGCAGTGCCCTCCTACTCCTGCGCCTGGTTTTAGGTAGTTTACTCTTGGGTGTGAGTTTGCTATTTTTATTGCTTCGAATGCGTTTATTCCTAGTTCTTGACATATTAGTCCTATTTCATTTGTTGCTGCGATGTTTATATCTCTGTATATGTTTTCCATTAATTTTACTACTTCTGAAGTTCTTGAGTCTGTTTTATGTATTTTTCCGTTTACGAATGTTTTGAATAGTTCTGTTACTTTTTCTGTGCTTTCTTTATTTACTCCTCCAACTATTCTAGGATTTTCTTTTAGCTCTTCCATTATTTTTCCTGGCATTACTCTTTCTGGGCAGTGCGCCATGTAGGGGCTTTTCCCTGTTTGTTCTTGAATTTCTTTGTATAGTTCTTCGGTGGTTCCTGGTGGTGTTGTGCTTTCTATTACTATTATGTCTTCGTTTTCGATTTTTTCTTCTAAGGGGTTTAATGCTGATTTTAAGTGTGATAGGTCTGCTTCTTTTTTGTTTTCTTTTAATGGGGTTTGAACTGATATAAAGTAAGTTTCTCCTTTTTTAAGATTTTTTGATGCTTTTAAGTTACCTGTTTCTATTTCTTGTTTTAAATGTTTTTCTATTTCCGGTTCTTCAACTGGAGAGATACCGGAGTTAACTTTCTCTACTGTATCATCGTCTATGTCGTATCCCACGACACTATGACCTGATTTGGATAAAATAATAGCAGTGGGAAGACCAATGTATCCTAAACCAATTACTCGGATTTCCATCGTTTCACCAACTACCTTTCCAATTAATTTTTAAAGTATTTTCTCCACAAAACGTTTTCAGAAAAGGTTTCATGGATAATTTTCAACAAACCCAGAAACATAAGAAATGAAAAGATAGAAAATTCTTCTTTAACTAATATAAGGTATATAAGGATCGTTTCAGGTAGATAAAAATTTTAAATAAATTTAAAAATTATTCAAGACGATTGTAAAAGTTTGTGAACGCAAATAAATCCATTAATATCTTTTGAAAACGTTAAAAAAAGCATTTTATAAAAAAACCTTAAATAAGGAAGATACTTTACAAATATGGTCATGACGATGAGAATATGGATCGATCTCTCCAACGCACCTCATGCACAATTCTTCAGCACCTTCATAGAAGATCTAAGAAGATCAGAAAATGAAATACTAGTAACCGCAAGAAAATTCGACCATCTAATAGGAATATTAAATGACAAAGGGATCGACCACAAAGTAGTAGGGAAACACGGTGGAGCAACATTAGAAGGAAAACTAAAAGCAAGTTCCGAAAGAATACATGAACTGACAGACATAGTATCAAACTTCGAACCAGATATATCAATTTCAAAACACTCTGTAGAAGCACCAAGAGTAGCATTCGGATTAGACATACCAACAATAACCGTAGCAGACAATGAACATGCAACAGCACAAAACAAACTAATATTCCCACTAGCAGATAAAATAATAACTCCCTCATCAATCCCAAAAAAAACTCTAGTCAAACAAGGAGCAAACGAAGAATCAATAGTAACTTATAACGGATTCTCAGAAATAGCTCATGTTGACAACTTCAAACCAAATTCAAAGGTTCTAGAGAAATTATCTTTAAACCCTGAAAAACCAATAATAGTAATGAGAACAGTACCAATAAAAGCTAACTACTACGAAGAAAATAATGGATCAATGGTTTACGATATAATACCCGAACTAAACAAAAAATCAGATTCACAAATAGTTCTTTTCCCTAGATCAGAAGATCAGAAGAAAAGATTATCAAAATTCGATGTCATAATACCTGAAAACACCATAGACTCCCTAAGCCTCTTAAACTACTCAGATCTAATGATAGGAGCTGGTGGTACTATGAACAGAGAATCAATAGCGATAGGGACACCTGCAATCTCAACATATCCCCAAGAACTACTATCAGTAACAAGGTACCTAATAGAAAAAGATCTACTAGTCCACACAACCAAAACAGAATCAACACTAAAAGAAACTAAAAAATTACTGAAAACCAATAAAAACTATAAAAACAAACTAAAAGAATGCATAAACCCTACAAATATAATAACAAGAACAATAGAAGATATAACAGGAAAAGGAGTACTAAAAACCAGTAATGTCACCACAAAAGAAGAAACAATAAAAGAAAAAGCATAAAATTTCATAAAACCATTCTCATAATCAAAATCTGATAACCAATCAATTAATTTATCAAGCTAAGGTTGAAGTGAAAAATGACTCTATAATCGCTGCTATTAGCAACATTATGCTTGCTCCGGCAATTATTAGGATTGATTCATTAAATTCATTTCTAAGATTTCTTTTGTTAGAAATCCAACCTAGAAACATTTTATATCCTGCCACACAACTGAATAATATTGCTGGGATTTCCACGATTCCATGCGGTACGATTAAAACTATGAATGTGAGTAAATTACCGTTCTGACCCATCATAGTTCCGAGAACTCCTAAAATAATCCCGTTAACCACTAAAACCATTGTAGGGATAATACCGAATATTATACCTAATACAAAAGCCATTAAAGCAACTCTAAGATTATTCAAAAAGATCATAACCATCATAGATGATTTGGTAGCTTCAGTATCAACTATACTTCTTAAGTATTCGCTAAATCTGTCAATGAATTGTTGAATGACTTCTGGAAATGCTAATTGAATAAAGATTCCAATTAGTACACCGAATACGAATAATCCTAAAGTAAGTTTGAGCAGAGTACTTTCCCTTTTCAATGTGTTTATTAAATTTTCTAATCTTCCTTGATTGTTATTTAACTCTATAATACCACCATCTGGGCTTATTGGTTCTTCAAAATTTTTTTATGGATAATTTTTGATTATTATTTGTTTTTTACACTCCCATTGCTGTTCTTAGAAGGTTACGAGTTCCTGGTCCAACTCCTAGTATGAATACGGCTAATTTCACTAAATTTATAAGGTTTGAATCGACTTCCTCTTTACTATTTAATTCCTCAAGTATTAAGACTACTGGTATGAGAAATGATAGTTTAAGTGGGTACATTGCTGCGGCGGTATTGAGTTTGTCGATTAGATATCCTGCTAGTACATGTTGTTCCCAGTATCCGTGAAATTCTATACCTACGAAGGTTGTTGAAGCATCGTATATGTGGGCTGCGAATAGGAGTAGGTTGGCTTGTATTGCGTCTGATAACTTATTAAAGTAGGGGTGGGTTTCGTTAATATTTAGTTTTGGGAAGGAGTAGATTAGTGAGTAGATTAGTAGGAAGAAGAATATTATTTGTGAAAATATTAGTAGGCTTATTCCTTCTCTTATGATTAGTATTACATTTATGATTACTAGTGCGTATCCTAATATTTGGAATGGTTTTTTCCATTTTTTTTGGAAGATTTTTTTGAATACCAGGATTAATATTAAAGTTGATAGGCCTACAGTTATCCATATTCCTGGGGAGATGGTCCAATAGTTTCTAGGGTATGTTCCAGCATCTACTAATGCTCTTGTTGTTGGTCCTAGTATTATGAATGGTGTTAGGGTTTTTCCGAAGTTTTCGTCTATCTCCACGCCTAATTTTTTTAAAAGGCGAAATATAAATAAGACTGCAATACCAAGTATTATACCGTATACTAAGGTATTCACGATATTGTATCCCGAGTAATTCTGCATCGGGTCGATGAAGTATCTTTGAAAGAAATCAGTTAGCTGAGAGATCAATGTCATTTGGTCCACCCGAACATCATGGATCTTGAGGCTTAAAAGTTTAGTCTTTATTTAAGGTGATTTTAATGCATACGATGGAATTTCCGAGGAAGGTCATACTTGGTAGTGACAACATTAATGACGTTCCAGATGTGGTTAAGAGGATGAAGTTTGGTAGTAAGGTTTTGATTATTTCCGGTTCTAGAACCTATGAGGTGGCTGGTAGTAAGGTTGAGTCTTCTCTTAGTAATTCTGGTTATGAAGTTGATAATTTTTTATTGAATGATAAGAGTATGGAGGAAGTTGATAGTGTAGTTGATAAGTTTTCGGATTTTGATTGGATGATAGGTGTTGGAGGTGGCAGTGTTATTGATGTAGCTAAGGTTTCTTCTTATCGTTTAGATGTACCTTTTGTTTCTTTTCCTACAACAGCTTCTCATGATGGTATTGCCTCCTCTAAGGCTTCTATAGGTTCTGGTAAGTCTCAGAAAACTCATTCACCATTAGTTGTGATAGTTGACACTAAAATAGTTAGTGAAAGTCCTTATAGGTTCACTGCAGCAGGTGTAGGAGATGCGGTTTCAAATCTTACTGCTGTTAGAGATCTTGAATTAGCGAATAGATTGAGAGGGGAATATAAAAGTGATTATGCTTCTTCGTTATCAAGAATGTCTGCTGAAATGATAATTAAAGACGCTGACTTTATCAAAGAAGGTTTAGAAGAAAGCGCTAGGAAGGTTATCAAGGCGTTAATCTCTAGTGGAGTTGCAATGAGTATAGCAGGATCATCTAGGCCTGCTTCAGGAGCTGAACATTTGTTTTCACATGCTTTGGATGAGATTGCAGATTCTTCAGCGCTTCACGGTGAACAATGCGGCGTTGGATCAATAATAATGGCTTATCTACATGGTATGGATTGGGAAAGAATTAAAAATACTTTAAAGAAAGTGAAAGCACCAACAAATGCTGAAGAACTAGGAGTAAGTCGGGAAGAAGTAATAAAGGCATTAACAACAGCTCATAAAATAAGAGACAGATACACAATACTAGGAGAATCCGGACTAACCGAAAAAGCAGCAAAACATGCAGCAAAGACAACAAAGGTGATAAAATGAAAGAAGACAAAATAATCACACTCGTAGGAAAGGGCCTTGCCGAAGAAGGAAGAGAATTCATAAGCGGAGGAGAAGCAGACCCATGTAGAGAATGCGAATACGAAGATGTATGCATAGGAAACGTAGAAAAAGGCCGAAGATACAGAATCACCAAAGTAAGAGATGTCAACCATCAGTGCCCGGTCCATAAAGGCGGAGTAAAAGTCGTTGAAGTAATGGAACCATCAATTAAAGCACTAGTAGAACCGAAAAAAGCCATGGTAGGATCAAAAATAACTTTTAACACACTAGATTCAGAATGCACAAATTACGAAGAGTACCTCAACCCAGAAGGCCTTAGAGATGGAGATAAGTGCAAAGTACTTAATCATGGAAAAAAAGTTTCATGCAACGGAAAAAGACTCATAATAGTAGAACTAAAAAGAATAGGTTAATTCCTATTAGGTAATTCATTTATCCTTTTTAACCCATTAAAAGGTTTTAAAGTTCTTTTTCTAACTTTATCTAAAATTCTTCTTATATAAAAATCTCTAACAGGCTTCTTATCTAAATTCTTATTAATTATAGGAGTTTTTTCCTCCACAAGAATATTCTTTTCATAAGATTTCAACATATTAGTAACTTCTTCCTCTGTAAAACCGAAAAGACCTGGAAGATTAATCCTAACCACGTTATCTAAAACTTTGACCGCTTCTTTACCGTAATTACGGAAAGAACCGAAAATAATAGTAGAATTGTTATTACTTAATGCATAATCTTTAACCTCAGATTCCACCAAATCTAAGTAATTATCCCACCTAAACCCATTCTTCCTTAATTCTTTAACAGCTCTAGACCTATTAATATTCACAAAATCATGATCAGAATCTGTAAATTTAACAATCCTTCTAATTTGATTCCTACTAACCATAGGAATAAAAGAAGAACCAGGATCAATCGTTACAGCCTTAACATCAAAACCCATCTCTTTAAGTGTTAAAAGAGAAGCCATACTACCTAAATCACCGGATAAACCTAATACAACCTCGCCATTACCCTCAATAAACTTATCTTTAGATAAACGAATTTCCAAATTCCTTCTAAATAAATTCAAAATCCTATTATCCTCTTCACGATCTCTTCTAAGGTTTCTTACCTTTTCAAGAGAATTTTGAACTTCAAGATTCTTAATACGCCTATCCCAATCCGTAGTCCATTCAACACTTGAAAGATCAAATTTATTCTTTAAATCAGGAATTAAATTCTCAAAATCTTCTTCATCCTCAGCTAAATCAACCTTTAAAACACCACTTTTTGTCTCTACATTATTAGCCATGATGCCATTGCTGCGGAGAAATTCATCAATTCTTCCCTCCATAACTACCCCATACTTATATTGAATAATACATATTTAAAAATGGTGCTTTAATGTTTGAAAGAACAGAAGAATATATGTCAGAGAACGAGTTAGGAATAATATTACTAAGAAAACCGGAGAATCTCTTTTACTTCTCAGAATTTACTCCGATAGCCGGTGGCTATGTATTAATCCATCCAGAAGAATCTAAATTATTAGTTCCTGAATTAGAATATGATGCAGCTCAGAGAGAATCTAATTTAACCGTTGAGTTAATAGATGATTTTAATGACGTTTCTAAGATCCTTGAAGATTTTGATAGGGTAGGTGCTGAATCTGACTTTCCTCTTCATTTATCTAAAAGTTTGGAAAATGTAACAGATTTGGTGGATATTAGTGATCATATATCTGATCTTAGAAAAATTAAGTCCGATGAAGAGATAAATAAGATAAAAAAAGCTTCTCAATTATCTGTTAAAGCTATGAAAAAAGGTATAGAATCAATTAAAAGAGGGAAAAAAGAGTACGAGGTAGCTGCTGAGATAGAATATAAAATGAAAAGTAACGGAGCTGATACTGCATTTGATACAATTGTCGCATCCGGAGAAAGATCATCTTTACCTCATGGAGTAGCTTCTGAAAAGAAAATAGGAGATGGACCTGTAACGATGGATTTAGGTGCTAAGCTAAATAATTATTGTTCAGATATAACCAGAACGGTTTTGATGAATCCTTCTGAAAAAATGGAGGAAATATATGAAATAGTATTAGAAGCACAGAAAAAAGCAGTAGAAGCTGCTAAACCAGGTATGAAAGCTAAAGAATTGGATAAAGTTGCAAGAGATATAATTAAGGAATACGGATATGGTGACAGATTTTATCATACGCTAGGACATGGAGTAGGACTAGAAGTACATGAAACACCAAAAATTTCAGAAGACTCAGAAAAAGAATTGAAACCAGGAATGATAATAACAATAGAACCAGGAATTTACATAAAAAACGAAGGAGGAGTAAGAATTGAAGATACAGTTCTTATCACAGATGACGGAGTGGAAAGACTTACAAAAATGAAACGAGACTTAAGATAAAATATCTAAAGATAAACGAATTCAAATTTAAGGTGATAATTTGAAAAAACCGGAAATACATGAAACAGCATATGTAGATGATTATACTAATATTGTGGGAGATGTCAAAATCGGAGAAAATTCGAGTATCTGGCCTTTTACTTCTATGAGAGGAGATTTAAACAAGATCAGAATTGGAAAGAATTCTAATATACAAGATAATTGCTCAGTACATGTAAGTCCAGGTAAACCAGTTATAATTGGAGATAATGTTTCTGTTGGACATAATGCTGTAATACATGGAGCTAAAATAAGTGATAACGTTATTATTGGAATGGGAGCTATCATAATGGATGGTGCTGAAATAGGTGAAAACTCTATAATAGGATCTGGGGCTATGATTACAGAAGGAAAAAAGATTCCTGAAGGCTCTTTAGCGCTAGGATCCCCTGCTAAGGTTAAAAATTTGGATGAAGATAAATATGAGATGATAAAACATAATGCAGAAGAATATCGAAAATTATCCGAAGAACATAGAGAGCATAAGGAAAAAAACCTTTAAGAATTTAAAGAAAATTTGTATTAGAGAAGAAATTTTTTAGGACAGTAATAGTTCAGGGATGATTTGTTTCTTCAATTTGAGGTGGTTCTTTGAGGATTAACGTTACTAGAACAGGGAAGAAGAGAAGGTTAAGGGATTGGTTTCTTAAACCAATTTATTATGTGTATGAAAAGAAGTTATTTAGAGAGGTTAGTGGAGGGAAGGTCCCTGAACATGTTGCCATTATAATGGATGGTAATAGGAGATTTGCTAGGGAAAACGATTTTGATCAAGTTGTGAAAGGTCATGAGTATGGTGTTAACAAGTTGGAGCAGTTGGTAGAGTGGTGTTCTGATCTTGGAATCAAAAATTTGACGGGCTATGCTTTTTCTACCGAAAACTTTAACAGGGATGAAAAAGAAGTTCAAAAGCTAATGGATCTTTTCGAGAAAAATTTTAGAAATGTTGCCGAAAACGAAAAGATTCATAAAAATAAAGTAAAGGTCAGAGCATTAGGCGAAATATCTCAACTCCCAAAAAATGTTAAAGAAGCGATTAAGCTAGCTGAAGAAAGTACTAAAAATTATGAAGAACATACACTGAATATAGCTGTTGCATATGGTGGAAGAAGAGAAATTGCTGATGCTATGGAAGAAATGATCGATGATTATGAAGAAGGATTGATCTCGAGAGAAGAGATCGATGAAGATAAGATTAAAGAATATTTATACATACCTAATATGCCTGATCCTGATTTAGTAATTAGAACAGGAGGTGAAATTAGGCTCAGTAATTTCTTGTTGTATCAGTCAGCATATTCTGAATTATATTTTACGGATGCATATTTCCCTAATATTCGTAAAATAGATTTTTTAAGAATGATTAGGGAGTATCAAGAAAGAGAAAGAAGATTTGGTAGATAAAATGCAGAATTTAAGAGAAATTTTATCAAGAAGAAATGGATCAAAGAAAATCGGGTCCTTATCAAAAAGAACACAAGATGGTAAAAAAGTAGCCTTACTAATTGACGGTCCAAACATACTTGATGAAGATAGTGAAGAGAGAGTACTCAAAGACATAAGAGAAATAACCATGGAAATCGGAGATCTAAGAGTAGTTAAGGTTATCTTAAACCAGTACTCAACAGATCGGTTCGTCGAAGAAGTATCGAACCAAGGATTTGAACCTATAGTAGTCTCAGGAGAAACAGGAGTAAGATTATCAATAGAAGCCATGAGATATATGTACAGACCTTACATAGATATAATAGCAATCGCAACAACCAATCATGAATTCCTAACAATTTTTAATAGAGCCAGAGATTTAGGAAAAGAAACAATGCTAATAAGCACAGGAGACGTGGAAGAATCCTTGAGCAATGCATCAGATTACGTTGCCACCATAGAACAAGGAGGTGAATAAATGACTGATCCACAGAAAAGAAGAATAGGATTAGTAGTAGATGGACCAAATATACTTAGATCCGAATTCGACATCCACCTAGAAGACATATACGAAGAACTAAAAGGATTAGGGACCTTAAAAATTGCCAAAGTAATATTAAACCAATATGCCTCAGAAGGACTAATTGAAGCAGTAACAAACCAAGGCTTCGATCCTATAATTGTGGCTGGAGATACAGATATAAGAATGGCTGTAGAATCTGTAGACATAATTTATAATGATAATATTGATTGTTTAGCTATATCAACCCGTGATGCTGATTTTCTTCCAGTCCTAAGTGAAGCAAAAGCCAATGGAAAAGAAACAATAGTAATAGGAGCAAATCCAGGATTCAGCAAAGCACTTCAAAACGCAGGAGAAGAAGTAATCCTAATGGGGAACTCCGAATCCGGATCAGAATCATAAAAAATAAAATTCTTTTACCATTTTCTTTCATATCATTTTTCTAATTAGAATACCAATAATTCTTACAATGAATTCAAAAGAACAAGGTAAGGTGTTAGGATTAATATAGGTTTTCCAGTACGCGAAATTAAAGAGGGAGAAACAAAATTAGTCGTTCCTGATCACCGGAAATTTGACATTCCTGAGGATGCTCCTGTTTTCTACAATCCAAAAATGGATCTGTCAAGAGATACCTCTGTAGTTTTAGTCGATGCTTTAGACATAAAAAGTGCAATGGATCCATTAGCTGCAACTGGGGCTAGAGGTATCAGATATTTAAACGAAACATCAATAGATAAACTATTTGTTAATGATATAAATTCAGATGCAGTTAAATTAATCGAAGAAAATGTGAATATAAATAATTTACAGGAAAAATCAGAAATATTTAATAAGGATGCTAATCTTTTGTTTAGTCAGGATAAAAAGGTTGATTTCGTTGATTTAGATCCTTTTGGAAGCCCTATGAATTTTATTGATTCTGCGTTGAGAATGAGTCCGAAATTCTTGGCAGTAACTGCTACTGATACTGCTCCTTTATGTGGAGCTTATGTGAATGCATGTAAGAGAAAATATAATGCTAGGCCTTTGAGAACAAGTTTTTGTCATGAATTAGGTTTAAGGATTCTAATTGGGCAAGTAGTTAGGTATGCGGCTAAGTATGATATTAAGTTGAAAGTTCTTTTTTCTCATTCTTCAAAGCACTTTTTTAGAGCTTTTTTCAAGCTCGAGAATGGGGCTAAATTAGCTAATGAGGCCTTTAAGAAGTTAGGATATTTGTATTACTGTCCTGATTGTCTGAGAAGAGAATTTGATAAGTCATTCTTTTCTGATGATAAAACTTGTGATGATTGTTCTCGTAAGATGAAGAGATCTGGCCCTATGTGGTTAGGTAAATTGAAAGATAATGCTTTATTAGAAAATATGATAGGAAATTCAGAAAAAAGAAAGGATTTGAATGATTCTAAGAGAGTTTTAAAGCTGCTTAATATGGTGAGAGATGAATTAGATGAGTTAGGTTATTACGATCTACATAATGTGGCGAAAAAATATAGTTTACGAGTTCCAAGTACTGAATCAATTAAAAATAAGCTTTTAGAGAAAGATTATAGTGTTAGTGGTACTCATTTCAGTCCTACTTCGATAAAAACTGATTCTAATGTAGATGAGATCGTGAATGTAATGAAGGATTTAAGTTAAGGAATTTCTTATTATATTTCTTTGATTAATTTATTGATTTTTTCTTTGAGTTCTTTTTCGCTGCCTTCATTTACTATTACCTTGTCTGAAAGCGCTATTACTTTTCCTAGTCCGAAGTTAAGTTCCCTCTTGTCTCTTTGTTTAAATTCTTCCCATTCATTTGGGTCATCGGATCTTTCTCTTTCTTTTAATCTTTTAAATCTGGTTTTAGGGCTTGAATGAATGCTTATTATTTTTATATCTTCTTCTAATTCTTTTTGAAATCTTTGAACTTCTTTAAGACTTCTAACACCGTCAATTACTATTTTGTCTTCATCAATGTTCCTGATTTTATTTAAACATAGTTTAGCTATTGCATCTTTTCCTTTTTCCTCTCTTAATTTTTTTGCAATATTTCCAGTGTTTTTTGGATTAGGATCTAATCCTCTGTTTTTAGTTTCCTCTCTTATTACTTCACCCATCTCCACAATCGGAATACCAATTCTTCGAAATTCTTCTATAGCCATACTCTTTCCCGCACCCGGCATTCCTGCAATTAATATCATGATTATCCAAGTTATTTAGGACAAAAACTCTTTTAAGTTTTGGTTTGAATTCAGATCTGGTGATTCTATGAAAAGATTATTAGTTGTTGTACTCATTATTTTGTTATTACCTTCACTTGCTATTCCTCAAACTTCAGCGAATCAGAATGAAGAAAATACAGTTCATCTAAATGTTCCCGCAGTTACTAATGTGAATGGAGAATATAGAGGAGTATCTACTTCATTACAAATTACGGTAGAACCAGGAGATGGACATATTTATATGGAAACATGGCCACTCTCAGAAGTGGATATGCAAGCCTCTGCAAGACTAGCAATTCAAACAGCCACACAAACTCTAAATATCAATCCTAACAAATACGACTACCATTTTTCAATAAACTCAGATTCCCCTATAATAGGTGGACCTTCAGCTGGAGGAGTTATGACTGTAGGAGTAATAGCAGCGATAGAGAATCTTACCGTAAATCCTGATGTTATGATGACAGGTATGATAAATCCAGATGGATCAGTAGGGCCTGTTGGTGGTATAGTTCATAAAGCTAATGCTTCTAGGAGAGCTGGTGCTACAAAATTTTTAGTACCTTATGGCCAGTTAAAATATCAGGATTTTCAGTCTGGTGAAACAATAAATGTTGAGGATTATGCTGATGATTGGAACTTAGAGATTGTAGAGGTCGGTGACATTTATGAAGTTGTTAAACATTACACAGGATACGAAATTGAAAGACCAAGCGTTAGTTCAGTTGAAATCAATTTAGATTTTTTGGAGGAGTATGCTGAGAGTGATATTACTGAAACTGAGGATATGCTGCAAAGAGCTGAAGAATTAATTGATACTGTTGATTATCCTTATTGGGGAGATGAGGATTTGAAAACAAGTTATGAATCAGCAAAAAATGCTTTAGATGATGCTAAAACAACTTACAATAATACTAATTATTACACATCATTAAGTAAAACGTTTCAGGCGCGAATAAATTTGAATTACATTATAAATTACTTAGAAGTTTACAGAGAAGAAGGTCAGATGTCGAAAATAGTTGAAGAAGAAATAAAGAAAACTGAGCAAAAATTAGATGAGGTAAACAATCAAATAAAAGATAAAGAAAAATTCAGCAGTATAGAAGAATTACAAGGATTTGCAGCAGCACAGAACAGAATAGGAAGAGCCGAAGATCTAATAGAAACCTCAAAAAACTCACTAGAAACAGGAGACCTAATAAAAAGCGTATACGATTATTCAAGGGCACAAGAAAGATTAAGCACAGCAATATTCTGGTACCAACTATCAAACGACTTAAACAAAAAGAATCAAACAGAAATCCCAATCGAACAAGTAAAATACCAAGCACAAAACTTCATACACAGCACAAGACTTCTGAAAATCTACTTAGAAAACCTAAGCGGAACCACCCAAGAAACACCAATGTTAGACAGAGCCAGAGAAAACCTCGAAAACCAAAGATACGCAGCAGCACTCTACAACGCAATGGAAGCAAGATCAACACTCGAATCAATAATAGTGTCAATGGGATCCAACGAAGAATCCCTAGAAAAAAGAATAGAACAAGCAGAAAAAGGAGCAAAAATAGCAATAGGCAAACTACAAGACCAAGGAATCCAACCAATACTAGGACTAAGCTACTACGAATTCGCCCAATTCTACAAAAACTCAGACAAAATAACAACACTAATATATCTAAAACAAGCAAGACTAAGCTCAACAGCCTTCATATTCCAAGAAACCAACGACGGAGTTGAACTAAACAAAGTAGACCAAAACCAAGAAGAAAAAGAAGAAAAACAAAACCAACTAAATCTACTATTAATGACAACCTCAATAACATTAATACTAGGAGGAATATTAGGATTCCTAATCGGAAGAAAAACAAGCTAAAAAACCTCCAAATCTCATTATTTTTCTTAAATTCTTAAATTTATCGAAGAAAGACGAAATTTTTAACTCTAAAATAATTTATCCTTCCTCAAATTTTCTCCCTAATATACTTGAATAATTTAATAAGAACTCTGTATCCAAAGAAAACTAATCTTAACTTTTAGTTTAAAACATTCTAATTATTAAGAAAAGTTTAAAAGATATTATAATAAAATATTAAAAGGAGAGGGTTATTTGAAGGTTTCTGGAACAGACCGTGCTTTAGGAATAGAATATGCTATTAGAGATGTTGTTCTTCCAGCAAGAAAATTGGAAGAGGAAGGAAAAGAGATCACAAAATTAAATATAGGTGACCCATTGAAATATGACTTTAATACTCCTAAACACATGAAAGAAGGGTTTAAAGAAGCTATTGAAGAAGGTAAAAACTATTACGGATCTTCTGAAGGAGTAAAAGAACTACGAAAAGCATTAACCCAGCGAGAAAAAGAAAAGAACAACGCAGATATAACTTACAAAGACTTATTAATCACATCAGGAATATCTGAAGGACTTAACATGATCTTCGGATCATTATTAGATGAAGGAGACGAATTACTAGTACCAGGACCCACATATCCACCATATATCGCCTTATCAGAATTTTACGGAGCAAAACCAGTTTCATACGAAACGATCGAAGAAGAAAACTGGAAACCAAACATAGAAGATTTAAGAAAAAAAATAAATGATAATACAAAAGCCATAGTATTAATAAATCCAAATAATCCGACAGGAGCGCTTTACCCAAAAGAAACAGTTCAAAAAATAATAGATATAGCCTCAGAACATGACTTGCCAATCATATCAGATGAGATTTACGACAGAATGACCTACGAAGGTGAACATGTCGGCACCGCTGCAATAGCAGACGAAACTCCTTTAATAGTGTTAAATGGTTTCTCAAAAGTATACCTAGCTACAGGCTGGAGATTAGGATACATGTACTTCCAAGATCCGGCAAACAAGCTAGAAGAAGTAAAAGATGGTATAATGAAAATGGGCAGAGTAAGATTATGCCCCAACACACCAGCCCAATATGGAGCACTAGAAGGAGTCAGAAAAAATAAAGATTACTTAGAAGGAGTTATGAACACCTTAGAAAAAAGAAGAAACTACTTCCATAAAAGAATCAACGAAATAAAAGGATTAAGCGCTCAGAAACCACAAGGAGCTTTCTACATATTCCCAAAAATAGAAACAAATAAATGGAATAAAGACAAAGACTTCGTACTTGACCTACTCAACGAAGCCCATGTACTCTTTGTACACGGTTCCGGATTCGACCCTGAATACGGTAAAAACCACTTCAGATCAGTATTCTTAGCCGATAAAGAAACACAAAAAGATGCATTAAACAGAATAGAAAACTTCATGAACAAAAAAATATAATTTCTCTTTCTTCTATCTTATTAGGGGATCAAATGCTTTGGGAACAACCAAAAAAAGCCTGGTTAACTAAAGGATCTGGAGAAGCAAAAACATCACTAAATGCATTTGACAACGCTTTACTTGATGCAAATATAGGTAATCTAAATCTAGTTAAATTAAGCAGCGTACTACCACCAGAAACAGAAATTATACACAAAAAACCTGATTTCAAACCTGGTGAAATGGTTCCATGCATATACACCAAGATTACATCAAATAACAAAAAAATAGCCTCAGCAATAGGAATAGGAATAAGTAATGACTTTGGATTAGTTTACGAATACTCTGGAGAAGACATAAACAAAGAATATGCAGAACAAAAAGTAGAAAAAATGATTAAAGAAGGATTCAAAACTAGAAAAAAGAAAATAAAGAAAATCAAAACACTATCAATCCAAAAAAAGCCTACTGATAATAATATATCTACCATGGCTGCAGTAGTTTTTTCTAAGAATTAATTAATAAGATCTATTCTTTTGATTTCAAGATTAAATATGGGTCTTGAGGGATTTGAACCCCCGGTCTTTGCCTCGTGAAGGCA
>CAYNOZ010000004.1:0-40883 GCA_964398955.1 uncultured Thermococci archaeon
CCTACCTAAATCAAAGATTGAGGAAGGGGACTTCTCACCAAATAAGTTAAATTTTGTTCGTCTTGATGTCTCGGTATGTTTCTTGGTGTAACTCCATTTTGTTGTAATTATTATCACCGTTCTCACTCCATACATCTTCTACAACTCTATTACAATTTTTTTTTAAACTGTGTAAATGTCTCTAGCAATTTATTCTTATCGTCACTACTCATATCCAGTTAAATTCACTGTTTTCTTGAGTTAATCCGACATATTCACATATATGTTTCTAAAGTATGTAAACATTAAGAATAATAACATACACCAATTCTTCCCAAAAGTAATAACATTAGAGGGATCCAGTGATAACCTATGATCTTTAAGTTCCTATTCATTAATGTAGTGGGGATAAATTGAGCTTAAAGGCATTAGGATTTTCAGGTTATAAGAATAGCGGTAAAACTAGTATCATTATTGAAACCGCTCGAATCTTAAAGAATAGTAATTACAGGGTTGGAATAATTAAGAATTTACATGGGTACTCTATAGATAAAGAAGATTCTGATACTTGGAAGCATAGAAAGGTTGCTGACTTTGTAGGATCAATCGGTGAAGAAGGGGCAGTTCTTTTCAATAAGCCTGATTCATTAGAAGAATTAATTAAGATTATGCCAAAGGTTGATATTCTACTTATTGAAGGGTTTAAAAACGAGAAAACTTTCCCAAAAATAATACTTCCTCGGTCCAGCTCAGAGATTCAGGAATTATCCGATGGACTTGAATTGGGGGTGTATGTTGAAGATTCTGACTATGATCTAGAAGAAGAGGGAACTAAAAAAATTAGTAATCCAGAAGAGATAGCTGACCTAGTAGAAGATAAGGGATTTAAATTACCGAACGTTAATTGTGGTGACTGTGGATTTAACTGTTATGAGTTAGCCAAAGAAATAGAGAACGGTAATAAATCAGTGTATGAATGTGTTCAATTAGAAAAAGAAGTTAAAATTTACATAAATAATAAGGAATTAGATCTAAAAGGATGGGTACAAGGAATAGTTAAGAACACCATAATTGGAATGCTATCTTCACTCAAAGGATTTGAAAACGGAAAAATAGAAATAGAGATAGAAAACAGTGAAGAATGATAATCATGAATAAAATAGCCTTAAAAATTGCCTATGACGGGGAAAAATTCCATGGATCACAGACACAGCCCAAGGTACACACAGTTGAAGATGAAATAAAAAAAGGCCTTGACAAAATAAAAACCTCATATAAAAATATTAAAGCCGCATCAAGAACTGATAAAGGAGTAAGTGCAATAGGAAACGTTATAAGCCTAAAAACAGAATTCAATCCAGAAAAAATTCAAAGAGCATTAAATTCACAAACTAAAAACACATGGATAATAGGAACAAAAAAAGTTCCAAAACAATTCAACCCACGAAAACAAGCAAAAACAAAACATTACAGATACTACCTACCTAATCCAAAAGAAAAATACTGTATAAAAAAAGTTAAAGAAGCATCAAACATATTCGAAGGACAACAAAACTTCAAAAACTTCAGCAAATCTAAAAAAAATAACTATAATACCACCCGTGAAATAAAGAAAATTAAAGTAAAAGAAAAAGAAATAGGAGGCCATAAACTAATAGTATTAGATTTCTACGGAAAATCATTCCTATGGCAAATGATTAGAAGAATAGTCACAGGAATTAGAAAATACTCCAAAGACAGATTAACACGTCAAGATCTAATAAAAAGACTAAAAGTTAAGAAAAATAAGGGCATAGAACCATCATCCCCACAAAATTTAATACTAATAAAAATCAAATTCGAAAAACTAAAATTTAAACATAAAAAAGCACCTAATAAAATAATTAAAGAAAAATTGCAAAAAAAGTTATTTAAAAACCTTATAAGACTACAACAAGCGGAAGATATCGTTAATGAACTTCCAGAATAATTTTCAATTCCCTTTCAGAATCCTTTAAACTCTGAATAAACCCTCGGGGAAAATCAGCAGAAGAATAATCTGCATTAATCATCAAAGTTCTAGAACAAGTATAACTACTTGTTCTCCCCACTAAATCAGTTCCATGATCATAAGATAGTTCAGAATCACCCTCACCTTCTACAACCAAAAACGGTCCCTCATCTGATCCATTAACCAGAAAAAATTTAGCCACCACCTTAGCATCATCTTCCGAAGCTTTTTCCTTAAATTTTTGACTTAAATCAATAGCTCCTTTATCAGAATTAGTGCAGATAATACAATCAGCAGATTCGCCAATCTCTTCATCTTTAGTTATCTCAAAAGTGGATTCATGTTCAGCTGAAACATTTTTATGTCCAAAACATCTAATTTTTTCTCTAGCTTTAGGTTCATCTTTTTTAACCATAATTACCGCCTCAAACAATAAATTAGGCTTCTTACTCTACTAGAACATATAAACTGATTTATATAATCTAATACAATAACTTAGAGTTTGATATATTAAAATATAATCGAATTTATAATCGAGTTTTTATAATTATACCACATGATTTTTTTGGAGTTCTTTGAATCTTTATATTCTTAATTTTAAGAATCGTTGTTAATTTTAGATGTTGGTATTAGAGTAATAAAGATATTTAAGAGTTGAAAATTTGGATAATGTTTACTATTTATATTTTGGATTTTATTGTGTTTTTGAAGTTTTGGAAGTTTGGTACTCCTATTGATTCTACTTCGTCGTTTACTAGGACTGTTGGTGTTCCCATTATTTTATGTTTTTTGGCTTTTTCTTTTCCTTTTTTGGTGGTTATGCTTACTTCTTCTGATTTTACTTTTTCGTGTTTTTTGGCGAGGTCTTCTGCCATTTGAACTGCTTTTGGGCAGTGTGGGCATCCTGGTGATGTTATTACTTCTATGTGTACTTTTTCGGTTTTTGAGGTTGATTTTCCTTGTAAATTGTTTTTTATTTCTTTCATTTTCTTTTCCTTTATTTCATCGATATCTTTCATTTTCTCACCATCGGATAAACTGAGACCAATATTTTTAAACCTTTCGTTTCAATGTATATCTAAGAAAAAAATCCACAAAAAGATTTAAAATAAAAATTTTAAAGACAAAAGAGTTTTTCATTAACTTCCGACTGGTTCAGCTAAAAACTTTATATCAAATGCAAATTTATCTCCTTGATATTCGTTCTTAGTATCGCTTAAAAGATGATAGCCCTGTCTAATTTCCATTCTATGACCAGGTCTTAACTCTCCAAGATCTATCCATCCCCCGTTAATTTTACCAACCGTCATTGAATCCCCTTGAACAAATTCAATACCAGATCTAATTAATTCATTTGAACCATCATATACATTGTAATTCAGGCTATAATCAGTAACATTATGTAAATCATCTACGGGTCCACCAATTTCCTCTTCCGCAACTTGCTCAGGTTCATTATAAATTCCAGTTCCCCAATCAGTAACATTCACCATCTTATAGACCCTAGCTGTTTCAGTTCCATTATTATGCACGGATATTTCAATATATCCTGTCCCATATCCAGGTAACATATAGCTTAGTGAAGTTGTTCCATTCCAAACAATCATATCCCCTACAGTTATGTTAACTGTTCCGGTATCAACCGAATTTGAATCTGCTAATGCATAAGTGTAGATCTTAAGATTTTCTTCATCAATAGATAACTCTGCCCCAACCCATTCATCATTAGAAAAGTAGTAAAAGGAACTAAAACCAACCAATAGTAATACCAATATCGCTACTACAGTTCTCTTCAAATTCAAACTTTTAAATCTCATTCTAAATCCTCCAATTTAATTAATTTCTTCATTTCTTTTTTACTCATTATTTGAAGTTAGGATAACGTTATTGCTTCCAAAGTACCCGATATTTTCTTTAGTAATCCCAATTATTTTTCCTAAATTCTTTCCATCTTCAAAACCAGTCCCTTCTATTGGGAATCGTAGTATCGCATCATTAATTCCATCCTTATTTATATCTTCAAAGAAAATGTCAGAACTAATTGTAAGAACTCCTCCATCATCATTTAAAACTCCTGGAGTACCTAGTTTAACTCTGTCAATATCTATTTTACTTGAATTAAAATTCGAAGATCCGTATATTCCTACTTCAACTTCGCCATCAAGATATAAATCCTCATCAAATGGGTTAATAATACAATCTATTTTTACAGAATCTTTAACATCTGCAGAACTTAAATCTAAATTTCTTTCTTCACTACTTGATAGATTAGGTTTATTGCTACTTTCATCATCACCAGGTTCGTTACCATTACTATTGATAGGATTATTACTGTCTTGAGAACTATTTATCCTTATAGTGCCATTAGAATTCTCTATATCATAGAAATAGTTTTCCTCAAATTCAACGGATTCATTATATGGATTGTTGATTTGTCTAGCCATGAAAATTATCTTCAAATCTAGTATCGCATCTTGAAATTCATTCATCTCTGATATATTCAAATGATAATCTTGTGAAACATCCATCCACTCTCCACTATCTAGTACCCCTAAATCCATCCAAGTACCTTTCACGTCAGAAACTGTTACGTTTTGATTGTATATGACATTCTCATCGTTATTAATTTCGGTTATTAAGCTGTAATCAATATTATTTCCTAATTCATCTCCTTGAATTATCTCTCCACTAGTTACATAGAAAGTATGATTATAAGTCCCATTCCCATTATCTGTTACATTATCAAATCTAACTGTAAAACCTATCGAATCAGTTAACTCAGTACCAATACTATTAAACGTTGAATTAGCTATTTTTGTAGCTGCCTTTGTAAAAACAGTCACATTCTCACATTTATCATCTAAAATTATAGTAAAGGAATCTTTTTCTACAAAACCATCTTCTCCTAACCCATCTCCATTTGCTTCAAATTTAACAGAGGATAAGTTTTTGAAATGCATATTGGTTGGAGGCAATTTACCGGCTGGAACTTCAACATTATAACTTGCTTGATATGATCCGTCCCCCCAAATTTCTCTATCCACTTGATATAAATCACCGTCTTCAGGATTTATAACGGCTAAATCATTATTACAAGTAAAATCGAATACAATATAGCTTAATGCGTGAGGTACTTTCTGTATTATGGACCCATTAAGATTAATTTTCTTATATATTCTAGATGGATTCGTTCCTTCATTAAATATGCTAACATTAGCCCAACCCACCTCTTCTGATGAAATATCAATTTCAAAGTATTTATTCCAAGGATTCTGATCGTTAATACTTATATCTATTGTACCCGCCTCTACATTAGCACTAGAATACTCTGAATCATTATAAATTGCTGTTGTACCTAATCCGAAAACCATTGAAATTAATCCTATCACCATAATACTTATTAATAATTTTTTTCTCATTCCTCACACCCCATTTCATCCTTTCAAGAAATATAAAGTAAAATATAAGTTCAATTTTAATTATTAAGATTTTACTTCTTTTTTCTCCTTATTACTTCTTTTAATTACTTTATTTATTTCCATAACCACTAAAATTATTGAAGGAATAATTACTAAACCAATAAAACCATAGAAAGTACCAGCATACAGAATGATATGTCCCAACATAGGGATTCTGAACATCATCTCCCCCATCAATTCCTCCTCAAACACTGGACTTAAATCCGGACCTTCTGTAGCATCACCCTTAGTAATAAGCGATATTACGTTCCCATTACTCATTCTTCTTTCAATAACTCTATGAGTGATCTTCATACTACCTCTATCATATGTAACAATATCTCCAACCTCTACATCATCTATATCAACTTCCTTCACTATTATTACATCGCCAGGTTTGATATTAGGCTCCATACTACTACCCTTAACGATATAAGAATTATTACCACCAATTAACGGAGGAAAACCATAAACTACAAATGGCATAACAAATAAGATAACAACTGCGATAGATAACAATTTTAACTTCGATATGTTAAAGTTCATTTTTTCTCACATCTTTAATTCAATTAATTCAACATTAAAAAAAGAAAAAAGGAAATATGAATATCTATTTTCAATTTAAATACTTATTCTATTGTTGCTCTTCATCTGGTTCTATTACTGAGTCTGGATCTGGGCATATTACTCCAACAGCCATGTCACCATATCCAACAGTATGTGGAGTCATTCCAAAGTATGGTTCATATGCAACTGCATCTCCGGTGTCTCTATCGACTACATATATGTTACCTGAAGTTTCGAATCCGTTGGTGGATCCTACTAATGCTCCAGTACCTGCCTCTCTAATAGCTATTCCTGTGAAGTAGTCTGGTGCCGGTGATGGTTCGGTTGCTAAAGTTGCAGTCATTGTATCTAAGTCTATGTTGTAGAAAGCGTCATCAGCGTTTGTGTACAGTATTAGGTCTCCGTAGGCGTCAAATATTAAGTCAGCTCCTTGAACATCAAGAGTTCCACCTTCAACTATACTTACAGTTCCTAAAACGCTTCCAGATGGAGAATTTGGATCAATTGTTACTATTTCATCGGTATCGTCACTTGCTCCGTATATAAGACCGTCTTCTGGGTTTACTGCTCCTAGAACTATTTGTTTTTCTGCTACAGGAGTTCCTGAGTAATCTACTCCGTTGTCAAATGTTTCTGTTACTAGATCGTAGGTTCCTAATTGGTCCGTGTTTTTGTCCCATAGGTATAGTTCTTTTCCATCGTTTGATGATGATAGTGAGTCTACGTTATCCCAAGCTCCTGAATCTACTTCAAACATTTTGTTTAAGTATGCTCTTTGTTCTGAGTCGTCGAGAACTACTTCAAATATTGTGGTTCCATCTTCTGCTCCTTCTCCACCTGGTCCGCTGTCACTTAGGTATATTGTTTCTACTCCGCTGCAGTCTCCACATTCTTCTGGGTCGTTGACTTGTTGTGCGTAGAAGTGCATGTCAAATGTCATGTTGTCTCCTTGCGCCCAGTTAGTTGTTTCATTAAACATATGGTATCTCTGAGTTACTACAGCATATCCGCCATCCCCTGGTATTACTCCTAATTTGTACTCTTCTTCGTCAACACCAAGTAGTAAATGTCCCATAAGAATATCTTTTTGTTCTACTAATGTTTCATTTGCGTCATATATTTCAACGTGATTCCAGTATTCAATTGCTGCACTAATTTTGTTTATTTCATTTTCTGGATCTTCTGCTAGTTCTGATTCTGGGTGGAGTCCTCCTCCGTACCCTGTGATGTTAATCATTTTACATACAATAGCATCGTTTGTTCCAACGTTCTTGATTGTTACATTTGTCCATTGTTGATACATTTCAGATGGTTTCATATCCTCTAATGTGAATGAACTCATCCAAGGATTTTCATTATCGATTGCTATGTCTATTGTTCCTGCTTGTAGTGTGTTGTCTTCTGCTGACTCTACATCACTGAAAAAAGCTAATGTTCCGTACCCTGCCATTGCTGAAATCAGTCCTATTATCATTAGACTTGCTAAGAATCCTTTGTTATAATTCATTTTCTTTTCACCTCTTATATTATTAAACACTAATATCTCCTAAGATCCTGTTAAACAGAAAAGGAGGCATAAAAAAGGAATATTAATTTATTAATACTCCTATAATACTATAAAAACATTGTTAATTCTATTATATTCTCTAATTTTGTACTTCTTGTTCTAAGACAGGTTCAAATTCGGTTATGGTTGAGTCATCGTTTAGTTGTAGTGCCATAAACATTACATCAAAGCTGAATTCGTCTCCTTGGTATTCGTTTCCTGCTTCGGCGATTATGTGGTAGTCTTGGTTAATGACCATGACTGCTCCTGGTGCTAGTTCTCCAAAGAACATCCAAGTATTTGCGATGTCACTAACTAAGGTTCCATCTTCTTGTTCATGTACTATCCAACTGTCAGAAACATTGCCTGCTTCGAATTCTGATTCGTTTGCGTATATTTTTACTTCTAAGCTGTAGTCAGTTACGTTATGTATATCGTCTATTCTTCCTTCCATTTCTGCTTCCCATTCTGGTTCTGATGAATACATTTCTTCAGTCTCTGGGTCCGTGAATCTTTCTAGTCCTGGTCCCCAGTCTACAACGTCTACCATTTTGAATATTTTTGCTGGGTTTGTTCCAACGTTTCTGATTGTTACGTTAATGTATTCTGTTCTTTCACATGGTTTCATGTCTAAGAATTCGTAGGTTGCGTTCCATGGGTTTTCCCCGTCTACGGATATGTCTATTGTTCCTGCTTGAAGTGTGTTGTCTTCTGCTGATTCTATGTCACTGAAGTATGCGTAGGTTCCTCCTCCTACTACTAGTCCTATTAATCCGATTATTAATAGGCTTGATAAAATTTGCTTGGTTATCATTTCTTTTAACCTCCTTATAGTTAAGAATCATATATTAGAATATAAATACCGACTACACTATACATATTATTAGTTTAGAGTAGTTAAAATATTTTTATAACAGATTTTAGAACATATGATTTTCACATATGAGTACAAGATATGTAAATTACATATATAAAAGTCAGAGTATTAACCATATAAAAAAAATAAGTTTTTAATGTAATAAAAATAGCTACAAAATACCCTATTAAAAGTTAACTAGTGTTAAAATATGTATTATAAACAATAAACCGATGAAAAAAACGTTATAATAAATAAACTTTCAAAGCATAATATAACTACAACTCTAAAATTGAATTAGGACATATGCAATTATATTAAAGCATAAAATATGTTTGAAACACTTTTAGAGTTTATAGTAAACATCTAATAAGGTATTTAAACTTAAAATTAGATAATATTCAGATAGGTAGATTTTAATGAAGGAAATAGAAAAAACACTTCGATCATTAAAAGATAAAAAATGGCATAATTTGAATAACATAAAAGAGTCTTCAAATTTGTCTCAAGATAAAATAAATTTAATTATAAAATTTCTAGAAAAACAGAAATTTGCTAAGTTAAATTCTAAAAAAGATCAAATTAAAATCACAACTCTAGGAATGGATTATATAAATTTGCCGACTTAATATTATATAATTTAACTTGAATTATTTTTATTCAGCTCTTCCTGTTATTGATTCTACTTTTTCTAGTTCTTCCAATAACTCTCTGCCTTTTTCTGTTATTTTGTATTCATTTCCTGGGTTTCCACATTTTTCTATGTACCCATTTTCTCTAAGAAATTTAAAGTATTTTTTAAATGTTCTCCAGTCGAGAAATGCCATTTGCATTATCTTTGTTTTTCGGCTTCGGTTTTTGTTCTCAAGTCCTTTCAAAATATCTAAGAAAATTTCCCATCGACCTCTCATATCTAAACCCCTTAACTAAATCTTATTAATTCCTTTATATAAATGAACTTAATAAAAGTTGATTTATATTTGTTCATCATTATTTTTTAAAATATATTAATCTTATCTATTTAATATTAATATTCTGATATATTTATAACTTACGTAAATCTTTTAGCTATTAACAATCTATTTAGAGGAAGATATAAGTAATAGTTTCGTAAATTGTCAAAACATTGCTAAAAAGATAAGCTAACAAATCCAAGAAACTTATCTTTTTATCATCTATCTCATCTCATTAAATAAGATTTAATTTACTGCAAACATTAGTTTTAAATACCATTATTCTTTTCTCTTTATATGTCATTAGATTTATTTGATATTTTAGGTGAAGCTTTTGAGAAAGTTATTAGTAGAACTGGATTGATTTTTATTGGTTTACTACTGGTTTTAAATTTCTTGAGTAGGATTCCAGCTGAAGGTTTTGCAAATTTAATGGTTAATAATAATTTTAACAGTATTTCTTCTATTTTTAACTTAATTTTAGCTCCTACTTTTTTATTTATAAGTTTTCTAATATTTGTTGGTACTATTATTATTAGTATTGCAGCTGTTAGAAATTTTGTAAGTGATGAAGATAAGAGAATCCGTAAAGAGTTCTTCACTAGAAATATGTTTTTTGCTAGTGTTAATTCATTTATTGGAGCTATTTTTTACGGAATTATAATTGGTGTTGGTTTTATATTGTTTATTATTCCAGGTATTTTCCTTTTGGTTAGTTTGTTCGCTTGGGAAATTTTCGTCGTGGTGGAAGATCAGAATTTTCTTGAAGCTGGTAAGAGTAGTTGGAATTTGACTGAAGGTAATAGGCTTCCTCTTGCGGGTTTGTTATTATTGGTTACGATGATTGGTATTATTGTAAATATTCCTGTTCAGTTATTTGACAGAGGTATTTCTGTTTTGATCGTGGAACCTATTACTGGGAGTATTTTGACTGTGTTTGTTTTTGCTGTTTCTGCTGTGGCTTATAATCGTCTTTCAGATTTAGAGGATAAAGAAGAAGTGTTGGATGGCTAATTTCTAGAATGGGTCTTTGAAGTTTTCTCCTGGGTATTTTGCTATCTCTCCTAATTGTTCTTCTATTCTTAGTAATCTGTTATATTTGACATTTCTGTCTGTTCTTGCTGGTGCTCCTGTTTTTATTTGTCCTGAGTTTAGTCCTACTGATAGGTCGGCTATTGTTGTGTCTTCTGTTTCTCCTGATCTGTGGGATACCACTACGCTGTATCCTGATCTGAAAGCTTTTTGTGCTGCATCTATTGCTTCGCTTATTGTTCCTATTTGATTTACTTTTAGCAGCAATGAGTTTGCTGCGTTCATTTCTATTCCTTTTTCTAGTCTTTCAACATTTGTTACGAATAGGTCGTCTCCCACTATCTGTATGTCTAATTCTTCTGTTATTTGTTTGAATCCGTCGAATTCTTCTTCGTGGAATGGGTCCTCTATTGATATTAGGTTGTATTTATCCACTAATTCCTTGTAGAGTTCTATTAGTTCTTCTTTTTCATATTCTTTTTCGCCGATTGGGTAGGTTTCATGTCTTTCGTTGTATATTTCGCTTGCTGCTGCGTCTATTGCAAAGTTCATATCTTCTTCGTATCCTAGTTCTTCTATTGATTCTAGTAGCATTTCAAATGGTTCTTGTACTTCCTTCATTGGGGGAGCGTATCCGCCTTCATCTCCTACGTTTATCGCTCCTTTTCCGTACTCGTTTGCTAATGATTTTTTTAGTTCATGGTACACTTCTGCTACCATTCTTATTCCTTCAGAGAATGATTCAGCACCAGTTGGCATTACCATGAATTCTTGAAATTCTAAATCGTTTCCAGCGTGTTCTCCTCCATTAATCACATTCGCCATTGGTACTGGTAGGACGTAGGAGTTTGAGGATATGTAACTGTATAGTGGTATTCCTAGTAGGTCTGCAGCTGCTTTGCTAGCAGCCATTGAAACTCCAAGTATTGAATTTGCTCCTAATTCTAATTTATTTTTGGTGCCGTCCAGGTCTAGCATTAAATTATCTATTTTTCTTTGATCTGTTATGTCATACCCTATTAATTCTGGAGCTATTTTTTGATTTACTATTTCCACTGCTTTTTTCACTCCTTTTCCATTGTATCTGTCTTCTTCATCTCGTAGTTCGATGGCTTCATTTTCTCCAGTAGAAGCTCCACTAGGTACAGTTGCTCTACCATAACCATTATCAGTCCAAATTTCTACTTCAACAGTGGGATTTCCTCTGGAATCAAGTACTTCCCTACCTTTAACATCAATAATTTGATACCGATTCATATTCACACATTACCAATTATGGTTTTCATGGTTTTTAATTTTTATCAATAAAAATTAAGGATAATAGCACATAAAATAATTAATAATAACTTTATAATGCTTTATTATTAAAATAAAATAATAAAAACTCATAATTAATAAAATTCTTTAAAAATTTTCATTAACTCGGATTAATTATAATTACATGCAAATTCCTTAGAACTCTTAACAATACGAATTTAAAATATATTAAATTTGAAATATATTAAGTTTTAAAGTTTAGAATTATAAATTTTTAAGAAAAGAGTTATGTAATATTATTTTTATTTATTTTGTTCAATTTTGTTGATTCCTCTTCCGTCGAGCTGGTAGTATTCTTCTTCGGCGCATGGTATGCATAGGATTTTTCCGTTTTGTTTAACTGATTTTGGTGCCATAATTTGTTCTCCGCATTCCTCACAAGTTTTGTCTTCATATATTGGTGCATAATCCGGTGAATTGATTTCTACTTCTTTAATTTCGAATATTTGTTCTATTGGTACTTTGATTAAGTCAAATGCTTCTTGGCTCCATCTTTTGTTTAAGGTTTTTTCTTCTTCTTCTTTGGTTCCTTCTCTTTTCTCTATGACTTTTTCGAAGAGTTTCTGTGTTTCTTGTTCTCTTTTTTCTTGTACTTTTTCTTCTTTTAGTTTTAATCTTATCCCTTTTCCGTTTCTTTTGGTTATGGTTACTGCTGTTTTTCCATAATCTTTGTAGATTAACGCGTTGTTGCCGAATGTACATCCTGTTGAGTACTGTATTCCATCGCTGAAGCAGCTATTTGTTTCTACTATTGCTAATAAATCTTCCATGCCTTTAGAATTAGTTTGGAGCTCTCTTATAGCGTATGAACCAGCCTTAACTCCTAAACTTAAGTAGGGACAGAAATGACCATGTAATTCCCCTGATTTGAATAATAATTTCTCTAAGTTTCTTTTCTTAATTAATTGGTTTATCTCTTTCCTAGGATTTTCTTTCAAATCATGTTTCTTTATATGATCAATTTCATCCATTGGAGCAGCATAAGGTTTAATATCAAGTACAGGAGTACCATCTACCGCATCAAGTCCATAAACTTTTAATTCGTTATCATTTCTCTCTAATAATTTAACAGTTGTGAGACCAATTGAATTAGGTCTTCTAGGGCTTCTAGAAGCAAAAACTCCTCTGACTCTTCCATGACGACGTTTTCCTTTCAGGTCATAACCTTCCATCTTATCTAAGTAAAAAAGGATCTGTAAATAGTCATTATCCTCTACACCATTGAGTCCTTCGCTGAACTCTGGACTAACGATTATAGTGCTCTCATGTTCCTTCATCTCATCTGGACCAACAGGTTCCTTATACCTACTTTTAACTTCTCCAATTGAATTAAAATCAACCATTTTATCATACCTTATTAGATATATCAGTGATAATATTTATGAAAATGATTAGCCATTAAAGACTAGATTCTAACCGGATATTGGTTCTTCTGGGACTACGAGAGATCTTCCCATATGATTGCTTACGCTTACTTTAACTCCGTAGACTGTTTCAATATTTTCTCTTGATAGGATTTCGGGTCCTCCAAAATCATAGACTTCGCCGTTATTTAGCATTAGTATTTTGTCACAATATCTTCCTGCTAGATTTAAGTCGTGTATAGCGAGTACTGCGGATCTTCCATTCTTTACTTGTTCTTCTATTATTTTAAGTACCTCTAGTTGGTGTTTTAGGTCTAGGTCGCTTGTGGGTTCGTCTAGAAGTAGTATATCCGGATCTTGCGCTAAAGATCTTGCTACCATTACTTTTTGTTTTTGTCCTCCACTTAGTTGCTTTACATCTCTCATAGATAGTTCTTGTAGTCCTAGGAGTTTAATTATGTTTGAAACTTTTTTTAAATCTTCTGATGTGGGTTTCCAGTTAATATATGGTTTTCTTCCTAGTAGGACAGTGTCAAATACAGTAGATGGAAATTCTTTACTCTCATTCTGAGGTACATAACCTACGATTTTAGCCACATCCTCTCTACTTAGTTCTTCTATCGGTTTACCATTTAATTTAATGTTTCCAGTACTTGGTTCTAATATTCCATTAATATTTTTCAGTAGAGTGCTTTTACCACTTCCATTAGGTCCTACTATTCCTAATATTTCATTATCATTCAGGGTAAAGTTAATATCTTTTAAGACTTCATCTTCCTCACTATAACTGAAATTTAATTCATTTACTTTTATACTCACCAGTATTCCCTCCCTTTTATTACAAGATATATGAAGAGTGGCGCTCCTAGGAAAGAAGTTAGTATTCCGACTGGAAGAACCATTGGAGCAATCACTGTTCTGGCAACAGTATCAGATGCTAACAGTAATACTGATCCTATAATGAAAGATGAAGGAATTAAAAACCTTTCATTCCCACCTATCAATCTTCGAATCATGTGAGGCACAACTAATCCTACAAAACCTATTATCCCTACGAATGATACAATAAGTGCTGTCACAAAACACGAGAAAACCATTCCATAGAGCCTTAATTTCTCAACATCAACCCCTAAACTCTTTGCTGTTTCATCTCCAGAGTCTAAAACCTCATAATCCCAGCTCTTATAAATAAAATAAATTGTAGAAGCAATCACTGCAACTACCATAATACCTAGATCTCTCCAAGTGGCCCGACCTACATCCCCGAAGGTCCAAAAAACAATAGAAGCTAATTCTGTTTCACTTGCAAAATACTGCATCGCCGTGTAACCTGCAGTAAATAACGAACCTAAAGCAACTCCAGTTAAAATCATAGTAGCAGGAGAAGCCTTCTTATACCTAGATAACAGCACTATAACAAATGTAGAAACCAATGACCAAGCAAAAGCGGATATAGTAACTAAGTAAGGATTATTCAAAATAACAGCATCAGATGCACTACTCTGAGTAGTACCTGCTCCAAGAACTATAACAGCAAATGCAGCACCAAACGCAGCAGCATGTGAAATCCCTAAAGTAAAAGGAGAACCTAAAGGATTTCTTAAAATACTTTGCATAGCTGCTCCAGCAACCGCTAAACCCGCACCAGCAACAATTGCTGAAAGAACCCTAGGAAGTCTAATATTCCAAATAATCGTGCTAAAAGTACTTGACTCAGAATTTCCTAAAAGAACCATTACCGATTCAAAAAAAGGAATATTCGCAGCACCAATAGTTAACGAAAAAAGCGCTAACAAAACTAAAACCACGACTGCACCAATAATAAAAACAAGTCTCTTATCAGCATATTTTTTATATTCCTTCAAAGACTCATTTTCTGTTCCCTGCTCTTCAACACTAACCATTAATTTACCTTCCAAATATTAAATTAAATTCATTAATCTATTCAGAGATTCCTATTTCTCTAAATCCGCCAAAATCTTTTCTAAACTCACTATAAACAGATTCCCCCACCAATTCTCTGTAAATCTCATCTGACTTTACCACAGGTTCTACATCACTAAACCTTTCCGGGTATAGAACATTACCAATAAAATATGAGTTAGCTAATACATTAGCAAAGTTGTGACTATAGTAGCTCTGTGGTAAGATCCCGTAAATATTTCCCTCCTCAACTGCATCCAAACCCTTAAACTTCGGATCTTTTAAATCCTTCATAACTAGAGAATAACTACCCTCATCAACAAAAATGAAATCAGGGTCCCATTCAATAATTTTCTCTTTACTCACCATTACATGCTCCATTCCTAAGCCACTTGCAGGATTTCTAGCATTCAAAAATTGGAAAGGACCAAATTTAGGCTCAGTTCCTGAAATTCCATGAGACCCTTTATAATTTACACCGCCAACATAAGCAGTAGGTCTTTCACTAGATTTTAGGTTCTGAGTTCGATTTTCCAAATCACTTATAGTATCCTTAATAAAATTTATTACTTCGTCAGATCTTTTTTCCTTGCCTAGTATCTCTCCTAATAACTGCAAACCATCGTAGACTTCATCCCTGTGCGCTCCTAAATCTCCATACCTTAAAGCTATCACTGGGACCCCGGTCTTTTCCTGTAAATCGTTAGCTTCCCCAGCAGTACAATCACTCCAAATGATTACATCCGGGTTCTGAGATGCAATTAATTCTGGGTCACCACCATGCATAGGTCCAATAGAAGGTAGATTCGATAGATCTGGGTGAGCATAAATATAAGGCCTTCCCTTTAAATGTTTTTCATCCTTCTCAATTTCCTCTACTCCAACCACTCTATCAGTACTATTAATATAATCAATTAATCTTAGAGTTCCAGCCCCTAATGCCACAATCTTTTCGGGCCTCTTTTGAACTTCTACTTCCCTACCTACCATGTCCTCAACAACTAAAGAACCCTTACTTTCAACCTGATTAACACAACCAGAACCTAATAAAGAAACAAACAACACAAAAATTACTGAAACAATTATTAATGAATCTAATGAACCTTCAAATCCTTTAAACCGATTCAACTCTTTTTCACCGTTCTGCTCATCCATGAAAAACACCCTAAATATAGTAACACGAAATCTGTATTCTTGCTACTTATTAAATTTTATGGAAAAATAACACGAACAAAAATAAACATAAACAAACAAAAAATACCAACAAAAACTTAATTCATAAAAAAGTAAAAACTCAAAGGAGGATACAAAATGAACCAAAAAGAAATAACCACCAAATTAAAAAAATCCCTAAAAAACAGACCATGGGAATACGAAATACGTAAAACCAGCAAAACCATAAACTTAACATCCAACTCAAAAAACGATCTAGAAGCATCAAACCACATATACCTAAAAATAAGCCACATCAAAAGCATAAAAGACAAAGGAGGAAAAAACATAGACCCCTTATTCATTAAAACATCCCACGGAGAATTTCAAATCTACAAAAACGGAATCAAGTACAAACCACCAAAAAAATAAAACACCCCCCATACCTCACAACCAGAAACAGTACCCTAAATATCCAATCTTAACCAACTGATCCCAAATTTTATTGACAATGATATCATAAGTTTTTGTCAGTATTTCTATTTATTCTTCTTTAAATTCTTTTAATGGATAAATAATCCAGAAATTTAACTTTATAAACCATAAAATATAAATTAACTACCGAACAACATAAAAAAAGAGGTATGACTAAAATGGTATGGGGATTATCCAAACTCGAAGATAAAGAAATTGAAAAAATCCAACAATTAGAAAAAAAACTAGAAATAGAGCTACTAGCCTTCTCAGACTACGACCTCAAAATCGCAGATCTAAATAAACAAGAAATAAACAAAATAAAAAAACTAGAAAAAGAACTCAACGTATCACTATTAGCAATAAACGAATAAATAAAAACTCCATTTCTAATCTTCAAATTAAACAGATTTAATGACCTCTCCTTAAAGGAAGGAGATTCCATGCGGGCCTTATCCAAAGGGAGTTTGCCAAGCATCAGGCTTCTCTCATCGACCTGATCAACATAGAACTTAACTCCAGGAGAAGACCGGATTAGACAAGAAGACCTATACTAACCAATTGGTTCCCTTATTCTTATTTTCCCTGGCAGCTCCACATCCCCACTACACTCTACTGAATTCGAGCTTACCTAACCTTGAATGTCGAGTCTGAGGCTTTATCCAATGCCTCAAAAGGCATGGGATCGCTTTTTGATCAACACCAGACTCCCAACCAACTACCAGTTAATTTCACTAAGTATTGGGGCTATTTAGTGTTACGGTTTGGTGTATCCTATCTCTAAAGGACGAGGTCTTAACCAACCACGAAAAGATAAAGATCATCAAAATTAAAATTTTCCTAACTAAACTGAGCAACTTCTAATTTTGGCATCCCTAATTCTTTAAACTATAACCACGATATAACAAGGGTAAAAAGATGTTACAGGATCTTGAAAAAACAGAAAAAGTAAAAATTTACACCTTATTAGAGGATTATGCCGGTTATAGTACTTTATTCAAATCTCAGCACGGAATTTCTTTTTTAATTGAATCAAAAGTGGATAATAAAACTACAAGGGTACTTTTTGATACAGGCACTTCTGCAGAGCCAGTTCTATATAATTTGGATCTTTTAAATATAGATCCTAGCTCAATTGATATGATAGTACTTTCTCATAATCATTATGATCATACTGGAGGTTTAAAGAAATTCGTTGAAAAAATTGATGGTCAAGTTCCAATATTCGCCCATCCTAATATTTTCAGGAAAAGTTTTGCTGTTGACCCAATGTTTAGATATGCCGGAATTCCTCCTCTTAGAGGTGGTATGAAAGAAGATATTGAAGAGATTGGTGGGATTTGGATGCTTTCTGAGGATCCGATTAAACTAATGCCTGGTATCTTCACTCTCGGGGAGATTAATTCTCAAGTTGAGTTTGAAAAGGAAGCTAATATTGATCTCTACAAAATTGAAGATGGTAAAGTTTCAAAGGACGAGATAGAAGATGAAATTGGATTAGGAATCTTAACAGATGACGGTTTAAGTATCGTTGGAGGATGTTCTCATCCTGGAATTGTTAGCATGATAGAACAAGGCCAAAATTTGATTAACACTCAAGAAATAAATAAAATAATCGGAGGTTTTCACTTAAAAGATGCTGAAGACGTTAGAATAGAGCAAACAGTTAAGAATTTAAAAGATAAAAAAGCAAACAAGATTATTACTGGACACTGCACAGGTTTAAAAGCTGAATCGAAATTCTTAGAAATCTTCAATGATAAATTTGAGAAATTAAACTCAGGCAAAATCATTGAAATTTAAAAACCTAAGTTGCAAAGATCATTTAATTTGAGCTAAAATGCTCCAATATCTATCCTTTCTTTTTCCTTGAATTATTTTATATCCTTGTTCTTTTAGTTTTAACATAACTTCATCTAAGTTAAAGTATTCTTCATTGAGTCCGTTGTTCACTCCTTCTTTCCAATCTACTATAATTATATGGCCTTTATTGTTAAGAACTTTTTTTGAATTTTTTAAGAATAAATTAGGTTTATTTAAATGGTGTAATGTTTTTATAGTGTAAATAATATCGAAAATTTGATCTAACTGGTTTATTTCCTCTCCTTTCAATTCGTAACATTCTTGTCTTTCTTCTTTCATATTCAAAATTGGATATGGATCAATTCCAACTATTTTAGCTCCGTAATTGTGTTTTAAGCTTTCGATTAGTTCCCCATTACCGCATCCAACATCCAATACCTTATGATTTCTCTTGTAAATTTTTTCGAAAAGTTCAATAAAAGAATTGTCCATTTCATCCATTTTTTTACCTTCAATTTTTTTGGTGATTATTTGATTTATTTAAACTAATAATTAGATTTATAAAATAATAATTAAAGATGGAAAGATTTTTTTAAGTTACTTAGTTCATAAAGAACCATTTACGGACATTTCTATGATCTTTTTTATTTCTGATTTGAATTCTAGCGGTATGTCTTCTATTAGTGGGCTTACGAATCCTTTTACTATTAGTTGAGTTGCTTCTTCTTCGGTTAATCCTCTACTTTGTAGGTAAAATAGTTCTTTTTCTCTAATATTTCCTATTCCTGCTTCGTGGCTTAGATCTGTATTGCTTACTTCTGATGCTAGTCCTGGATAGGTTTCCATGCTTGCATTTGGGCTGGTTGTTAATGCATCGCATCCGATGTGTCCTTCTGTTTCTTCTTCAAGTGCGTTTATAACACCTTCCGATACAACAGATGCTTCGTCCATTATTACGGCTTTACTTTCGTTTATTCCGCTAGAACCTTTTCCTTCAAGGTTGATTTCTCCACCTACGCTGACATGTGAATCTTCTTTTCCTAAAATTATTGTATTCATTTCTACTGTTCCCTCTTTATCTACCCAATATTTAGGATTGGATATATTAGATTTTCCAGGTCCTAATCCAACAGTAGTGTTTTTAAATGATGCTTCCTTCCCAACTTTTGCTCTGGTCTTTGGTCTAGTATGTACGTATTGTGGCCAGTTCTGTAGTACAGTTAATTTAACTTCAGCATTATCTTTTATGAAGGCTTCAGTCATGTCTAGGTGTAGTGAGTGTTTCGCTAAAACTGGTGAAGTACAGCCTTCCATTAGATGGACTTTACTGTTTGGTTCTGCCATGATCATTATATGTGGGGCCTGTGCTAGAGAGCTTTCCTGGATTAGGTAGAAAAGTTGAAGTGGAACGTCAACTTCTAGGCCTTCTTCTAAATGTAGGAATATTCCTCCATCCCATACTGCCGTATGGTACGCGGCTAATTTATTTTCGGTTGGATCAAATAGTTCCATGAAGTTTTCTTTGACTTGTGGAAACTCTTTTACTGCTTCTTCCATTGGTGCAATGGTTAATCCTTTTTCTTCCCATTTGTCCATGAAGTCGGATTGTACTACTCCTGTGTCGGTTTCTGATGTTAGTCCTGCTATAAATTTTTGTTCTTCTTCATTGATTCCTAGTTCATCTAGGAGTTTTTTCATATCTGATGGTAGATCCTCTAAGCTGTCTATTGATTCTACTGGAACTTCGTTTTGTCTTCCTGTGAAGTCGGTTAAGTTATTTAATATCGGGTCTTGATTTGGTGCTTTTTTAAATGCTTCCAGTCCTTCGTATCTCTTTTCAGTTACCCATGATGGTTCATCATTCTTTTTGGCTATTTCTTCGATTCTTTTTTCTATTATTGAAGTTGCTTCTTCTAAATTGATGTGATTTTTATTGGTTTCTTTGACCATGGTTCTCTCATTCATCACAACCACACTCTTCAAATACTTTTTCAAATCCTTTATTCTCTATTTTTTTGATAAGATCGCTTTCTCCTTCCATTACAAACTGTCCATTTTTAATTATGTGAACCTTTAAGGATTCAGGATCTAGGTGTTTGAAAATTTTGCCGTAATGTGTTATTAAAATAGTTGCAGTGCCATTATTATGGAATTCTTTGATTTTCTTTGAAATCAGGTTGAGGGAGTCCACATCAACACCGCTATCTGGTTCGTCTAGGATTAATAGATCAGGATTTAGAAGAGAGGCTTGTAGTAGTTCAGATCTTTTCTTCTCTCCTCCGGAGAATCCCATGTTTAAATATCTTTGAATATCGGGTTTTTCGAAGGAAAATTCTTGAGATTCTTTTACTATTTTTTTGTGCGCTTCTAGTTGGTTAAGATCTTCTTTTTTTTGTAAAATTCTTTTAAGAAATTCGTTAATTGTTACTCCTTGTACTTCTTCGGAGTATTGGAATGCCATGAAGATGCCTTTTCTTGCTCTTTCATCTACTGGAAGGTCTGCTATGTTTTGACCCTTATAGATTATTTCGCCATTTTCTAGGTTGTATTTTGGGTGTCCCATGATGGAATAACCTAGTGTTGATTTACCGCTACCGTTTGGCCCCATTATAACGTGTATTTTGTTGTTATCTACCTTAAGATTTACTTTGTTTAGAATTTTTTCTTGGTTGATGGTTGTTGTTAGGTTATTTAATTTTAACATAATATCACTTTGAAACCTTAGGTTTAGTAATTGGAGAATACTTTTAAGTATTTTTGATCACAAATGTCCAATTAACGGTCATATTAGCGAAAAGAATAACCACAAGAAAAACTCATCAAGAATAAAAAAGAAAGTAATAAAATTTATTCAGAATTGACTAGTTCGTCTATCCTCTTTTGAACTTCATCTAATTCTCTTTTAAGATCCTGTGCATACTGTTTAAGATTATCAACTTCTTCCTCTTTAGTTAATCCACGATCCACATTTGCTGTAGTTCTATCATTTACGGGCGCCCCTTCGACTCTCGTTCTAGGCCGCGGTATACCACGAGGATTTACATCCGTTTGTAATCCAAATCTTCTTCCACCACCTCTTCCTCTGCCTCTTCCTCTACCACGGGGCGCACCTTTCGTGAAACCGGGACTGTTGAATCCTGTGCAGAATCCTAAGGCTCTTCCTGTTTTAGGTCCTCTACCTTCCGGACCTGTTTGATCTCCATATGGCATGTTATCACATTTATCTCATATGTGCACTTACTTAAATACTTTTTCCCCATATGTGAAATAATTGTTTTGAAGAAAACCCTTAAATATTATGAATATATATTCAAAACCTGAAGGTGCGAACCTCCACGGCATTATCCGCAAAAACCAGGAAAAAGGTAGATATAATGACCAGACCCAAACAATACAGAAAAGTATGCTGTAAACCAGAATACAACTACTTCAAACCAATAGGAGTAAAAAAAAAGAATTTAAAAGAGATAAATCTAACTGTAGACGAATACGAAGCCTTAAGACTCAAAGACAAAGAAAAACTATCACAAAAAGAAGCAGCAAAAAGAATGGACATTTCACAACCAACATTCTACAGAATGATAAAAAAAGCAAGAGAAAAAATTTCAGAAGCACTAATAAACGGTAAAGCCATTAAAATCGAAGGTGGAAGATACAAAATGCCACAAAGAGAAACGAAAGGAATTAAAAATCCACCATCAGAATGTAAATGTCCAGAATGCGGATATTCGGAAAAAAAAGAAAGGGGAGTCCCTTGCTCCGATATAAAATGTTCAGAATGTGGATCAAGAATGATTAGAGGTGAATAAAAATGAAAATCGCAATAAGTTCAGAAGGAAAAGAATTAGATAGCAATTGTAGTTCCATGTTTGGTAGATGTTCTTACTTTATAATCGCAGAAACCAATGGAGAAAATATAAAGAAAATAAAAACTATAGAAAACACTGGAGTAAACCAAAGAAGTGGTGCAGGTATAAATGCAGCAAAATTAATTGGAAATGAAAATGTTAATTCGTTAATCACAGCAGCAGTTGGTCCAAAAGCGTTTGATGCTTTAAAAGAATGGAATATAGACATTTATAAGTCAAAGAAAAATGTGAACAAGGAAAATATTGAGGAACTACTAAAAGGAAACCTCGAAATAATAGAAGGCCCTAATTCTACTCCAAAAAGAAAAGGAAGAAGGTAATAAAGTTAATAGGTGATTTCCATGAAAGTAGCTATACCTACATTAGGAAAATCTGGATTAGAAGAAAAAGTAAGCTCTCACTTTGGAAGAGCTCCAACTTTTACCGTTGTAGATACAGAAGAAAATAACGTTGAAATCATATCAAATAAAAGTGAACATATGGGAGGTTCTGGAAAACCCCCTGAACAAATGGCTAAACAAAATATAGAAGTTATGATTTGTGGTAGTTTAGGTTCTAAAGCAGTGAAAATATTCGAAAGATATGGAATCGAAGTTTACTGTGGAGCTGGAGAGGGAACTGTCAAAGAAAGCATGGAAAAATGGGAAAATGGTGAACTTCAAAAGGCTACAGAGGCAAACGCCTGTCACGAACATAGCGACCACGAACATGAACATAGACATTAATGGTGATCAAGTGAAAATAGCAGTAGCTAGTGGTAAAGGCGGGACTGGCAAAACAACAGTTTCTTTAAACATGGCTATTTCATTAGATGCTCAACTATTGGATTGTGATGTTGAAGAGCCAGATTGTCATCTTTTTCTTGATTCTGAATTAGAGAAAGTTGAAGAAGTAAAGATGCTTAACCCTAAAATTAACAAAGATAAATGTAATAATAGTGGAAATTGTGAGGACTTATGCAGATTTAATGCTATTATCGTCACCCCTAATGGTCCTAAACTTTTTCCGGAATTATGTCATTCTTGTGGATTATGTAGTCTAGGATGTCCTGAAAATGCTATAGAAGAAGTAGAAAGATCTATCGGGAAAGTTGAAAAATCAAGAGGAGACCTAAATTTTTATCATGGGGAATTAACAACTGGGGAAGGATTAGCTCCTCCAATAATTGAATCTGTGAAAGATCATTCATCTGAAGGAATTGTTATTATTGACGCTCCTCCAGGTAATGCTTGTCCGGCAGTTGCAGCACTTGAAGGTACTGATTTCGCAATTCTAGTAACCGAACCTACACCTTTCGGATTAAATGATTTGAAATACTCTGTTAGAATGTTAGATCAAATGGAAATTCCATACGGTGTTGTGATAAATAAAGCTGGTTTAGGAGATAATAGGGTATATGAATACTGTGATGATAAGAACATACCTATCCTTATGGAAATCCCCAATAAAAGAAAAATTGCTAATTTATATTCGAATGGAACGCCTTTCGTTTCTGAAATGCCAAAATGGAATGAAAAATTCATTGATCTTTATGATAAAATCGAGGAGATGGTCAAATGAAAGAACTAACCATTATAAGTGGAAAAGGAGGAACAGGTAAAACTACTATAACTGGAGCTTTTGCTTCACTTGCTAATAATGCAATTTTAGCAGATTGCGATATCGATGCTCCAGATTTACAGCTGATTCTCGATCCTGAAATTCAAAATGAACAGAGTTACGTAGGAACTGCTACGGCCAGGAAAATAAAAGATTGCTCACTTTGTGGTAAATGTGTTGAAGCATGTAGATTTAACGCAATAGACGAAGACATTAGTATTAACAAGTTAAAATGTGAAGGTTGTGGAGTATGCGAATATATTTGTCCGGAAAACGCAATTAAAATGATTGAAAATACAACAGGTTCAATTTACACTTCTTCTACAAGATACGGGAAAATGGTTCACGCCGAGTTAGAAGTTGGAGAAGAAGCTTCAGGAAAAATGGTTACCAAAGTTAGAAACGAAGCAAAAGAAGTAGCCAGTGATGAAGATCTTTTAATTGTTGACGGATCCCCAGGAGTTGGTTGTCCCGTAATCTCATCTATCAGAGGATCTGATCAAATCTTAGCCGTTTCCGAACCAACAGTATCTGGAGTACATGACCTTAAAAGAGTTCTTGAAGTAGCACAACATTTCAATGTTGATTCCGGCGTTTGTATTAACAAATACGATATTAATAAAGCCAAAACTAAGGAAATAGAAAATTTATGTAAAGATATGAACATCCCAGTTATAGGAAAGTTCCCCTACGACGATATCGCCACCGAAGCAATGATAGACAAAAAAACAGTAATAGAATATCAAAATTCAGAACTATCTAAATCAATAAGGAATGCTTGGAAAAAAATTAACTCTCTTCTAAATGATTAAAGGTGATTATATGTTAATTGATGAATTATTAGATTACTCTAAAGAAAATCTAAAGAATCAAAGAGTCAAAGATGTAAGAATAGGTCTGAGTTACACTGGAGTTCTACTGGAAAATGGAAATATGGGAATCTCTTACACATTCAGAAATGAAGCAATAGATTGCTGCGAAGTCGTAGAAGATGCCGGAAGCCTACAAGAAAAATCTGCATTCGAACTAGCAAAATTAGCATTAGAACCACGAGCAATCGATGCTGGAGTAGGCGTGGCTACAATAAATGCCGCAATAAATCAAGACATTAAAGAATCAGGAGACATTCTAAACCATCTAAATCTACAAGACAACGACAGTATAGGTATGATAGGTAACTTCAAACCAGTAGTTAACAATATAGACAAAAATTTAGAAATAAAAGTTTTCGAAAAAAACCCACAAGAAGAAGAAATATACCCAGACTGGGCAGCAGAACAACTACTACCAAAACAAGATGTCGTAATAATCTCAGGAACCACTCTAGTTAACAAAACAATAGACCATCTTATAGAAATATCAAAAAATGCAAGAGAAATAGTAATATTAGGACCTACAACAACCATGGCCCCAGAAATCTTTAAAAAGAGAGGGGTCACAGTATTAGGAGGAACAATTGTTAAAAAACCAGAAAAAGCATTTAAAATAATTAGCCAAGGTGGAGGAACCAGAACCCTACACAAAGCCTCAAAAAAAGTTAATCTATTACTGTAAGAAAAATCTCCTCAAAAACAAAGATTCGTAGAAGTAAACCTAAACAGGTAAATCGAGCAAAAAGGTGGAATTGCCTTTGCACATTGAAAAAATTTAAATACCACTTAACAAAAATTGCTTTTCAGGTGGTACAAGTGAAAGTTTGGAAATGTGAATTATGCGATGAGGAATTTGAGTCAGAAGAAGAAGCTAGAGAACATGCCAATACAGAACATAATAGACCGGCCAGAGAGATAATCTCCATAGATAGGAGAATTTAGAGCTCTATTCTGTTTAAATTTTGATCAATTTTCTTTAAAATTTAATTAAGTCTTTATTATGTTCTTAATTATTTACCTTAGCATTTCTTACATTTATCAAATAATTAAGATTATATAGTTTGATAATCCGATTTTTTAGAGTAAATTTTAAGTTTTATTTGATTTTTTATAGGATTTATATTATTTTTTAATTTCTGAAATATTTTTAGTACAGTTTTGCCTAATCTTTGTTTCTGAAATATTTTTTAAATTAATTATAAAGATTTAAATATTTTTAATACCTATATTAATTGATTTATATGGACGACAACTACGATTTAGTTATTAGAAATTCTAAGATCCGATCAAGGGATAAATTGGTTAATATTGGCGTTTTGGAAGACGAAATTGTTAAGATTTCTAAAGATCAGATTACTGGATCGGTTGAATTAGATGCTGAAGGAAATTTGGTTACTGAAACTTTTGTAAATCCTCATCTGCACATGGATAAGGTTTTTACGCTTCAAAAACTTGGAGAAGAGTCGATAAAATTATATCAAGATGAAGAAAGTGGAATGGGTGGGGCTATGAATGCTATTAAATTCGCATCAAAAGTCAAAGAAGATTATGACGAAAGTTGGATTTATAAAAACGCAGAAAGAGCCTTGAAACTTGGTATAAAGAATGGAGTCTTACATCATAGAGCTTTTGTGGATATAGATAATATCGCAAAGCTTGAAGGTATGAAAGCTTTATTAAAACTTAGAGATAAATACGAGGAAATAGCTAGTTTAAAAGTTGTAGCTTTTCCACAAGAAGGAGTAATCAAAGAACCTGGGACTGAAGATTTAATTGAAGAATCTGTAAAAATGGGAGCTGATGTCGTAGGTGGTATACCCTGGGTTGAGGATACGGATATAGAATCTCAGAAACATATTGATAAAATGTTTAGAATCGCTACGGAATATGATAAGGATGTAGCAATGCTAACAGACGATGCAGGAGACCCTTCGATCAGAACCACTGAAATGTTAGGGATTAAGACTTTAAAAGAAGGTTGGGAAGGTAGAGTTACCGCCTGTCATGCTCGTGCAATGGCAAAATATCCGGAACTATATTTTAACAGATTGACTGAGCTACTTAAGCGTGCTAAAATTAGTATTGTTTCAGATCCTCAAACAGGGCCTATCCATGCTCGAGTTGAAGATCTTTTAAAAAGTGGAGTTAATGTGGCATTAGGACAAGATGATATAGCTGATGCATATTATCCTTATGGCCGTAATAGTATGTTAGAAGTGGCATTCTTATCATCACACCTGCTTTGGGATACGACAAGAAAGGATATGGAAATTTTATACGATATGATAACAAAAAACGGAGCAAAAAGTCTTAGTTTATCTGATTATGGACTAAAAAAAGGATGTAAAGCAGATTTAGTAATTTTAAATGATAAAAATGTTTACAATGCTTTAAGAAATCAAGAAACACCAAGAAAAGTTATAAGTAACGGAAAAATAGTCGCAGAAACGGATAGTAACACCAAATTCCACTTAAATTAAACCAACCCTACCGAAAACCTAAATTCAAATAATATCTCAATAACTGCCTAGGACCTCTCCAAAAGAGAGGCTCCTTAACCTATATCAAATTATATTTATTTTTCGATCGCATAAGTGAAAATTTTCCGATAAAAATTATATCTAACCATAAATTTTAAATACCCCCAAGTAGATTAAGTTTATGGATAGTATGAAATGGGACTCACTAAACATAATATACGAAGAAGTAATGGAGAAAGGTAAAGTGGTTAGTCCCAAAGCTATGCTACTTTTAATTATCCCTTTAGTACTTATTATAATTAAATAACCTTCCAAAGGAGTTGCCTGCCAAGTGGCTCCTGAGGACTGTTCTTTTGGCCGATTTAAATTAGTTTTAATTGAGATCAAAATTCATTAAAATTTCATAGGAGGTATGATCATGACAAAATCACATACAAAAAGTAAAACTTCAAATTCCTTCAGAACCAAAACAACCGCGAAAAAGAAACCTAAGACATCTAGTTTTGAAAGATTTGAAACATATTCAATGATGCATGTCGGACCTTAATTGGTCCTTTTCTTTATTAATATATTATATAATTAATATATTCTATATTTTTCAAGTGAACTACCCTTACCATGCCTACGCTTCCGCTTCGGTGTGGAAGGAGTCTCCTGCTTCAACCACAGAACTTGCAGACACATTATAAAGGTCTGTAAAGGTTCCAGTATTCATAGGCGTAACTTCGGCCTGTCCCATGCCTAAACCTTTCTTAAGGATATTAATGGGTTTTTTATTTTTTACCTTATTTCATTCCAATTTCTTCTAATACTTTTTCTGTTGATGCTTCTACTTCAACTGGTTTTTGGATCGTTTCTATTGCCATATCAGGATCTTTTAGTCCATGCCCAGTTAATACAGCGGCTATTTTTGTTCCTTCTTCTATTACTCCTTTTTCCACCATCTTCTTTACTCCAGCTACGGAGGCTGCTGAGGCAGGTTCACAGAAAATTCCTTCTTTAGATGCTATTTCTTGATAGGCTTTGAGTATTTGGTCATCAGTCACATGGTTTATAAGGCCCTCTGACTCTTTTTCTGCTTTAACAGCTTTTTCCCAGCTTGCTGGATTTCCTATCTTTATGGCTGTTGCTTTTGTTTTTGGATTTTCTATAACTTTATCTTTTGAAATTGCGGCTGATCCTTCTGCTTCAAATCCCATCATTTTGGGTAGGCTGTCTATTTTCCCTGCTTCGTAGTATTCTTTGAAACCTTTCCAATAAGCTGTTATATTGCCTGCATTACCTACTGGAATTGCTAGAACATCTGGTGCTTCGTTTAATTGATCACATATTTCAAATGCTCCGCTTTTTTGGCCTTCTATTCTATATGGGTTCAGAGAATTCACTAATTTTATTGGATAATTATCTGTTATCTCTTTAACGATTTCTAAAGCCTGATCGAAGTTACCTTTTATTGAAACTACCTTTGCATTATGGATTAAGGCTTGGGACATTTTGCCTAGGGCTATATTTCCTTTCGGAACCAATACTACTGATTTTAAATCACTTTGAGCTCCATATGCTGCTGCGGCAGCTGAAGTATTTCCTGTTGAAGCACACATTATCGCTTTTGATCCTTCTTCTACAGCATTAGTTACTGCCATAGTCATTCCTCTATCCTTAAATGAACCAGTGGGATTTGCACCATCATACTTCAGGTATAATTCCACACCTAATTCTTCACTAATTTTTTTTGCATGTATTAAAGGAGTATTTCCTTCTCTTAAAGTAACAGGTTCAGTATCTTCCTTTACAGGCATAAATTCTTTATATTTCTCCACAACTCCAGGCCAATTTTCCATATTTTCACCAATTAATCAATTAATCTTAATCCTTCATTATCAACTGAAGTTACCACATATTTACTATTTATATCATTATTTAAAAAAGCATCTTCCATGGCTCTTCCTATATTTTCCCCATTTTCTAATGTGAAAGCTAAAATAGAGGGACCAGAACCGCTTAAGGCTACTCCAAGAGCATTTTCTTTGTTTGCACTTTCTAATACATTATTAAATCCAGGAATAAGTTTTGATCTATAATTTTGGTGAATTCTATCTTGCATTGCAGTTGATAGTAGTTTCCAATCTTCATCATAAAAGCTAGCCACTAATAATCCAGTTCTGCTCAGGTTAAAAACTGCATCTTTTTGACTTACATTTTCTGGTAAGACTTTACGCAAGTTTTTTGTATTTAGTTGGAATTCGGGTATTATTACCACTATTTTAAGTTCTTGATTTACTTCTACTTTTTTAAATATTGTTTCTTTATCCGTCATTACTCCTATATTAAGACCACCATTGAAGGATGATCCTACATTATCTGGATGTGTTTCCATTTCTATAGCCATCTTTAGAAGTTCTTTTTCTGAATACGGATCTCCTAGATATTTGTTCGCCGCAAAGAAGCCTGCTAATATTGCTGTGGCACTGCTTCCTAATCCTCTTGATATGGGAACCCTTATAGTTTCTTCGATTTTAAATCCCTCGAATGGTTTTTCATTTTTCTTGAACAAGTATTTCATTGATTGGTATAATAAATTTCTCTCTTTAGGAATTTTAATGTCTTTTTCGGCTGTTTTATTTTTGATATGGATTTCTACGTTTCTCTTGTCCTTAATTTTTTTAAATTTAAATTTATTGTAAATTTTGAGAGCCAGACCTAAACTATCAAATCCAGGTCCTAAATTTGCTGAAGTTGCTGGAGCTTTTATTGTAAAATCCTGTTTTTCATCCATTTCAATATTCACCTGTAGTCTTTTAATCTCAGAAGATCATTTAATACGGCTTGTCCTGTTTCTTTTTTACCGGCTCCAGGCCCTATAACTGATACTTCTCCTAAATGATCTGTATTCACAGAAATTGCATTTGTAGCATCCATAACTTGGGCTAATGAATCATTTAAACTTAATTTAACTGGTTTTACACTAGTTTTAATTTCTTTCCCTTTTTTATTAACTTTCCCTATTAACTTAATTCTTTTATTATTCTTTTCAGCGTTCTTAACATCTTCTAAGCTAATATTTCTTATTCCTTCTCTCAGAACTTCACTCGGATCAATACTTTGATCAAAAATCACATTTGATAATATGGAAACCTTGGCAGCAGCATCCCAACCATCAATATCTGCAGAAGGATCAGATTCAGCGTAACCTAACTTCTGAGCCTCTTCTAAGGCTTTATCAAAAGATTTAGATTCTTTTTCCATCTTAGAAAGTATATAATTTGTTGTACCGTTTAAAATCCCTCTAACGCTCTTTATATTAGATCCTGCTAAATCTTTTTTTATGAAATTGATAGCAGGTGTTCCAGCCAGTACAGTTCCTTCGAACATTAATTTTACTTGATTTTTTTGAGATAATTTGTAAAGATTTTGATATTCTAAAGAAATTGGCCCCTTATTTGTTGTAATAACATCCTTACCTTTATTTAAGGCTTTTTTAATGTTCGATAATCCTGGTTCTCCATCCTCTAAATTCGTTGGTGTAGTTTCTACAAGAACATCACTATTAGATTCGAAAACAAGTTCATAAGAATCTTTATCAAACTTTGATTCATCATAAGATTTTAAAGGATTTTTAAGGTCCTCAGATTTCAATCTTAGTATTTTTTCAATTTCTAAACCATCTTGATCATATAAGGTTCCTTTTGTATCCGATACAGAAACAACTTTGACATTTAGATCATATTTGTCAGTAATTTCATGTTTTCTACTTGATAATATATCTAAAAACCCTGATCCAACTGTTCCCAGTCCAATCAACGATAAATTGTAATTCTTCTTAACCAATTTTATACCTCCAATAAAATAAAAAATGAAAAATTATTGCTTAATCAATTCTTTCTTGTATAATAATTCTGCGTTAAGTACACTTGCTCCTGCTGCTCCTCTTATTGTATTGTGGCCAAGAACTAAAAATTTGAAGTCCATTATAGGATCCTCTCTAATCCTTCCTACTACTGTTGCCATTGAATTCTCTTTATTTCGATCAAGCCTAGGTTGAGGTCTATCAGGTTCCTCCATAACCACTATAGGATCTGAAGGGGCGGTTGGTAGGTTTAATTCTTGAGGTAATCCTTTGAATTCACTCATAGTATTCTTTAGTTCTTTTAATCCTACTTCTTCTTCTAGGCTAACTGAAACATTTTCTAGGTGACTATCCACTACGTTAACCCTATTACAGCTTGCACTAACTTTAATGTCTTCTTCATCAATTTTTCGATTATTTACATCACCAAATAGTTTTAATGGTTCTTCCTTGAGTTTTTCTTCCTCTCCACCAATGTAAGGCAGTATATTATCAGTTATATCGAGCGATGCTACTCCAGGATATCCTGATCCTGATACAGCTTGCATTGTAACAACATTTATCCCTTCAACCGTATATCTTTCATGTAAAGGTTTTAAAGCTATAGCTAATTGAATAGTAGAACAATTTGGATTCGTTACTATATATCCGTCTGTATCCCTATTATCTCTTTGAATATCTATCAGATCTAAATGTTCTGGATTAACTTCTGGGATAACTAATGGTACATCTTCATCCATTCTATGGTAACTGGCATTACTAGCTACCACAAATCCTCTTTCTGCAAGATCCCCTTCAATTTTTTTTGCAGCACCAGATGGCAGCGCAGAGAATACTAAATCACAATCTAAATCCTGATCATACGTTTTAACTTCCATATTTGCAAATTTTTCTGGAATTGGCTTTACTAGATGGTTGACAGCATTAGAATATTTCTTTCCTTCGGATCTTGAACTAGCTACAAGTTCAGTTAACTCGAAAAATGGATGTTCTTCTAATAAATGTACAAATCTTTGTCCTACAATTCCAGTAGCTCCAATAACTCCTACTTTCAAAATAATCCCTCCAATAATTTTTTTGCTTCTTTAATAGTTCTTTTTTCTTCGAAAAGAAGTTTTAAAGTATTTTCTCTATAATTAACTTTAATAGGGCCTATTCCTGACTCGCTTAAAGTTTTTAAAACCCTAGATTTTAATTGGGTATTTTCAATCCCCTCTGAAGATCTGACCTCTAAAAGTTTAAGATTTTTAATCGTACTAACTGCTGTAAGATTGTCTTTTCTTTTTACTAAATCATGAAGCTTACTTACCAATTTATCCTGATTTTCTTGATTACTAAGATAAGAAATTGAGTTACCATTCATCGAAAACTGATAAAATTCAATTTCAAGATCTTCTAAATCCTGAATTAGCTCTTTACTTTTTATTTTACTACCTATAATAGATATTAATGTTTTCTCACTGTTATCTATAACTATATTACACTCTTCCCTTTCCCCCTCTACAATCTCAGTTCCATCATCTAAAATATCATTATTATCATAGTTCACTACTCTAATCTTCAAATTTGAAGATTTATACTTCAATGCAGAAGGACAAAGTACATCTCCACCATTCTTACCTAGTTCTAAAGCTTCCTTTACCGTAATCTTTGATACTTCCTTGGGAGAATCAATAATCTTGGGATCTCCTGAAAGAACTCCTGGAACATCTTTCAATAAGATCACTTCTGAAACCCCTAAACCTCTACCTAATAAAATAGCAGAAGTATCTGAAGCTCCTCTACCCATAGTTGTGATCTTTCCATCTTCTGTAATCCCTACAAAACCTGGGACAATAGGAATTTTATCTTCCTGAATCAATGGTAATAACCGATTTTTAATCCTTTCCTCTGTCTTATCTAATAAAACCTCTGCATTTCCATGATTATCATCAGTTACTATTGGAAAGCTTGGTTCATCTAAAGAAATTGGCTCCGATTCGATACCAATATTCTCTAGCTTTGAATGAATAATTTTAGCACTTAATTGTTCTCCCTGTGAAACTATACTATCAGTTAGCTCTAAATTTCGAGGTTTAGAATCAGCGACTTTTAAAAGAGAGTCAGTTAATCCTTTGAGCGCAGAGACAACAAGAACAGGAACAATACCTTTTCTTCTCAATTCAGTTATTTTATCTAAAATAGTATCTATAGACCTACTATCAACTAAGCAGGATCCTCCAACTTTCAATACGACTACATTCTGATGGACCTTGTCTTCTAAAGTACTTGCCAGGACCTCTCGGTCCAAATCGACCACCTTTGACCGGTCCATCTTTCTCTTTGATTTGTTCTGTAATAAAATCACCTAACGTTATAACTTCAAGAAGCAAACGGGGTATATAAAACTTTTGGAAACATTACCTAATTATGGGAAAAACATCATCAGCTGATCAATATAACAAAAATTGTATAGGTTAAGCAGGTTAGGTTTAATTTATTAGAAAGAAAGAGGTTTAAAAATTTAAATAGAGAAAAGAAGAATTAAATTTGGTATTTTATTAGCCTCCCATCAAAGAAAATAGGAAGATCATTGTTAGGTATAATCCAGCTACTAATATGCCTAGGAGGGCCATTCTATCTATTGTTTTCATTCTTGTTGCCCCCTGTTGGATCCAACTATACGTGCGGCTGCTCCTGGTTCAGCGTATTCTTCAGGGTCAACCTCGCCTTCTTCTATTTCTTTTCTTGTTGGCATTACTTCTGGTAAGTTCTTTCTATTAGCATCCCACTTGTTTAGTCCAAATACAGCGACGAACATTACTATTATAGCAAATGGCAGTATTATGAATGACTGTCTAATTCCTACTGCATATAAACCTAAAGCTATTACGTTTACTCCAGCTGCTGTTAAAGCAAATGGTATTTGCGAGTTCACGTGATCTATATGGTCTGCTCCGGCGAATATTGAACTCATTACTGTGGTGTCTGATATTGGCGAGCAGTGGTCTCCGAAAATGGCTCCACCGAATACGGCTCCAACTAATACTGGTAATATGCTTGCTCCAACCATTTCATATCCTAGAGGTATTGCTAATGGCGTTACAATTGCCATAGTACCCCAAGAAGTTCCGGTTGTGAAAGCTATTAACATTGCTGCTAGGAATATTACAATTGGCAAGAGTCCACCAGGTAAGCCACTACTTACCATAACATCAACAACAAATTGTGCAGTTCCTACTGCTTCAGCTGCTGTTCCAATAGTCCATGCTAAGGTCAAAATAGTTAAAGCATTTACCATTGTTTTAAATCCATTTACGACAGTACTTTGAGCTCCTTCTAGATCCATTGAACCATTGTGAAGAGATAGTATCGCTCCTGCAAATGTGAATGCTAATGCTCCATATAGAAGTGATAAAGCAACATCAGTTTGCTGGAAGGCTTTTGCAATTCCTACATCTGGTTTTGGTCCTCCTCCTAACCAGTACATAGCTATAATTCCTACGGCTAACAATATAAATATCGGCAGGTAGAAGTTTATTAACCTAGGATTTTCTTTGTTTGGTTCTCCTAAATCGGTTTCCATGCTAGAAAGTGGATTTGCTCCGTCACGACTTGTTTTCCCGTATTTTCTGGATCTCCATTCTGCATTTAGCATTGGTCCATAGAATCTTTGTGTTATAGATATTAGACCGACCATTAAGAATGCTACTAGACAGTATATGTTCCATGGTATACTTCTAAGGAATATTTGGTAGTGAGTTAATCCTAGACCTGCAGCGGTTACTCCTAGAGCTCCGAAACCTTGAGCGATCATTGACACTTGGTATCCTATCCAACCTGATACCGGTCCGAATGTGGTTACTGGTGCTGTTGTTGAGTCAAGTACATATGAGTGCATCTCTCTTGAACAAGATCTATCTTTTGAAAGATCTCTTGTTGCATTTCCATCTATAATTGTGCTTGGATACGAGTCAAAGAATATGAGAACTCCTATTATCCATGTTAAAATCTGTGAATCTCTTGCTGTTTCTATTTTACCGTCTGCCCATTTTTCTAATGCGTAAGCACCGCCTGATTTGTAGATAAATGCTGCACCTGCTCCCATTAAGAATATTACTAAGTAGTACTTTGCGTCCCACGGACTAGTTATCGTGCCTATAGTCCAATCTACTGTAGTAGTGGTAGCAACTATCGGGTTCCAATTTGCGATTATCAAACCTCCGACCCATACACCAGCAAAGAGAGAAATTATAACTTGCTTAGTGTACATAGCCAGAAATATAGCTACAACAGGAGGAGCTATTGATAAAACTCCAAACGATTCTGCTGGCATTATTTCCCCATAATTAAAGAAGGTAACTTATTTTTAAAGTTTTCGTTTTTAAAAAATTCCCGAGAACAAAAAAAATGTAATATTGTCAAAATATCTCGTAATATAGAGTTTTAAAGAGTCTTTTTAATTAGATTATCAAAATATTAATAAGATAATGACATCAGTACCTGTAAATTCGACAAAATTAATACCAATTTTCAAAAAATTTCTTCATTACAAATTAGTCAAAAAACTAAACAACTAAACCAAAACACTGACACTTCCAAGTAATAAAATCAAAAACCATTCTTAATTTGCTTCAAACTGTTCTTCACATTATTTGAAACTTCATCATATAATGATTTACCATTAGAATCCATCGTTACTAAAAGAGGGCCGAATTCTTCAACATTAAAAACCCAAACTGCCTCTGGTATCCCTAATTCTTCTAAGTAATACACTTCATCAACGCTTTCTACCGAATTAGCCATTAAAGATCCTGTTCCTCCCGTAAATTGAGTATAGATAGAATTATTTTTCTTTAAAGCTTCAAGAGTCTTATTTCCCATACCACCCTTCCCAATGAAAATCTTAGTACCAAATTCATTTATAAATTTAGGTTCTAACTCATCCAAACGCATACTCGTAGTTGGGCCTGCACTAACTACCTCCCAACCATGGTTCTTCCTCATAACAGGACCACAATGAAAACACGGAAGTCCTTTAAAATTTATCTCAGGTACATCATCCGTGTCAATTTCAAATAAAAGCTTCTTATGAGCTTCATCCCTCGCTGTAAAAATCTTACCCGATATTTTTATGGTATTACCTACTTTTAAAGACTTCACTTCTTCGGATTTTATAGGAGTATTAAGTATTTTCAATTTTCAATCACCACCTTCCCATCTGGTTCTATAGCTATTGAACCTCTTCTATTACACCAACACTGAACAATTATTCCAAGTGGTAATGATGCAGGGTGTCTATTAGCATATTCTAATTTTATATCAAGAACTGTGGTTTTCCCTCCTACACCCATTGGTCCTACACCTAATTCATTCGCTTTTTCTTTAATTTCTTTTTCTATTTTTTCTATTCTAGTTTCTTTATGATGTTTCCCTATAGGTCTCAGAAGGGATTTTTTAGCTAAATTCATTGCTATATCTGCTCCTCCACCTAATCCTATCCCAATTACTGTTGGTGGACAAGGTTTTCCTCCCATAGATGCTATTTTGTCTAATACCGATTTTTTCACATCTTCTATGGTTTTACTTGGATTTAACATTTTTAATTGACTCATATTTTCTGATCCACCACCTTTGGGTAGAAAGTTTATCTGAATGTTTTCTGAATTTGTTATTTCCCAATGTACGTAAGGAATGTTTTTTCCAGTGTTATCTCCACTATTTTCATTTGTTATCGGATCTACTGAATTGGGTCTTAAAGGAACTTTTTTTGTTGCTTTTTGAACTGCTTTTTGAATGATAGGCTTAATTTCTCCAATTTTTTGTAAGTTAGGAAAGTTTGATCCAATTTCAACAAAGAATGTTGGTGTTCCAGTATCTTGACATATTGGTACCTTTTTACTTCTGCTTATATTTATAGATTTGATCATATTGTTTATTTGAACTTCAGATCCTCCTTCTTCTTTGTATTTAGATTCCTTTAATGCATTTAATGTGTTTTCAGGGAGTGTTGTAACCGTTTTTTCTATAGATTTTACTAACTGAGTTTCTAAATCTTCTGTTTCCCATGACATTTTAATCTTCCTCTGGAGACTTTATTACTCCATTTTCTATTAGTATTTCGTTCTGAGTTCTTGATCTTTTTAATTTGTATCTAGCTCTTTCTTCAATTTCTTTTTTTGTTATATTTTTTCTTGCTAATCCCTGATCTTTTGCTTTTTCACCTACGGCCACTGCTTCTTTTACATAAGTTTCTAAATCACTCATTTTTGGTATTATAAAATTTTCATTTAACCCAATTTCTTCCGCTCTTTCTGCTATAGCTTTAGCAGCGGAAATACACATTTCATCAGAAATTTTTCTGGCCCCAACTTCTAAGGCACCCCTAAACACTCCTGGAAATCCTAATGAATTATTTATTTGATTTGGGTAATCGCTTCTACCGGTTCCAACTATTTTAGCTCCTGCTTCTTTAGCTTTAACCGGATTTATTTCCGGAATGGGATTAGCTTCTGCAAATACAATGGGATCATCGGCCATTTTCTTAACATCTTTCTCACTAATTACACCAGGTCCAGGAGTTGAAGCAGCTATACAAACGTCTGCCTCTTCCATGGCATTCGAAATATCTCCACTTTCATTTCCGGGATTAGTCTTCGAGGCCCACTGATACTTGTAACTACTTGGATCTAAATCTTTTCTTTCTGTATTCAAAATACCTTTGCTATCTACCATTACTATTTTTTCAGGTTTAACTCCTGATTTAATAGCATATTTTGTTATATTAATTCCTGCAGCTCCAGTACCTACAATTACTAATTTTATATTATCTATATTTTTTTCGACAACCCTTAAACCACCTATTAAACCAGCTATTGTAACAAGAGCAGTACCTTGTTGATCATCATGCCAAACAGGAATATCAAGTTCCTTTCGAAGCCTCTCAAGAATTCTGAAACATTTTGGACTCTCAATATCCTCTAAATTAACACCACCTAATGAAGGGGAAAGATTCTTTACCGTGCTAATAATCTCCTGCTCATCCCTCACATCTAAACTTAAAGGAAAAGCATCAACAGCACCTAGAAACTTAAATAACAAAGATTTACCCTCCATCACCGGTAAACTAGCTTCTGGACCTATATCACCAAGCCCTAAAACTCTAGAACCATCAGATACCACGGCTATTGTATTACCTCTATTTGAATAATCAAATGACTTAATACTATCTTTATGAATCTCCTTACAAGGCTCAGCAACTCCAGGAGTATACCAGATATTAATATCATCCAAATCCCTCACAGGACATTTAGGAACAACTTCAATCTTGCCTCTATAATACGAATGTAAATCCAATGAAATCTCTTTCAAATCTTCCTCATCTTTAACTTCCTTATCCATCATATAACCCCTATAAAAATAAAAATAGATGCGCCTGCCGGGATTCGAACCCGGGCAATAAGCTTGGGAAGCTTATGTCCTACCAAACTAGACCACAGACGCCACAAATCAACCTTATAAACCTCTGTCTTAAAATTCGAAACCTCCAATCATCCAAAAATTATTATTCACTTCAAATTCAATTCTTGAAGTTTTTTTACTAAATTTAAAGTAACAATAGGTCCACCACTACTTCAATATTTAATCTATTTTGGATTAAAGGCGATAAAACCCTTGGCTTATCATATGAGTCATTTCTTTAAACCCAAAAGGTTCGTATTTATTATAATGATTTTTTGTCTGTCAGATCCTAAATATTTATCGTTTACTACATTTCTTGATACTCTCTTTAGACCATTAGAGGAGTTAAAACTTATAATTGTTTTGATATTTTTAGCAACTATTTAGAATGTTTTTGTATCCTTAACCGATAATTAATTTGATCTTTGTTTATTCAATCCAAAAACTAGCTTTTTAGTGTTATTAGTTTTGATATGGGTAGAAAACTTTTAAAGGGTTGATTTAATTAGTTATATCGATCAGAATGATAATCTCATGGCTAGGTTTTTTCATTGCAATTGCTATATTACTACTGGGATCGAAGAAGAATCTTGGTTTAGCTCTTATAACTGCCGGTATAGTGCTAGGTTTATTTACATTGAGCTTAGAAAGTACTCTAAATCAAGCTTTAATAACTCTTCAAGACCCTTCAGTTATCACATTAACTGTAGCACTTACTATGATACCTATAATTGGAGGAGTGCTTCAAGAGAGTGGTGAATTAGATCATATTGTTGAAAATTTAAGAATTGGTAAAAAGCCTTTTTTGGGATTATCACCAGCTTTGTTAGGGTTATTACCTATTCCAGGAGGTGCACTATTTTCTGCCCCTCTAATAGATAAGGCTGGAGAAGATCTGGCAGGACATATTAAAGCTGGAATTAATATTTGGTTTAGACATGTACTTTTCTTTATATATCCTTTAGCTCCAGCATTAATTGTACCAGCAAAAATTGCAAATTTATCTGTTTACACAATAATAAAATTTCAACTCCCATTTTTCATTATCACAATAGCTTTAGGATATATATTCTTATTAAGAAAGGCTGATGGAGAGATGGATTATTCTAGTAAATTTTCTTTAAAAAATCTTATGCCCCCTTTAGCAGTAGTATTATTAGCTCCAATATTAGACTTTACTCTTCAAACCATCTTCAAATTTGAAGTAACTGAAATATCAACTTTAATAGCTATCTTCAGTAGTTTAACATTAGCCATTTACATAATTGATTCAAGAAAAAAAATTCTAAAACTATCAATAAAAGAAATGGAACCCTGGAACTTCACAATTCTTATGCTAGGAATATTCTTCTTCATAAACGTATTCGAATCTTCGGGAATCGGTAACTTAATAGCTAATCTATCATTATCAAAACTTACCCTAAGCGTAGGAGTAGGATTTATATTAGGACTAGCAACAGGCAGAATCAACTTACCTGCATCAATCATAATCCCTATATTCATAACCAGCTTCGCATACGAACAATTACCACCAGTTATCTTCTCCCTAATATATGTATCAGTGTTCATGGGATATGTAATCACACCAGTACACCCTTGTGTAGGAATCTCACTAGAATACTTCAAAAGCGACATGACAAATTACCTTAAATTAATGACCGCCCCCATAATAGTCTCCTTACTAATAGCAGTTGCCATATACTTCATAAACTTCTAAAAAAGGTTTTAACTTTTCTCATCACTTTTAATTTTAAAAAAACCTTACAAACCTACTAATAACCTTAAAGCAATATAATTTAAGACATCTACCTCTATAGAAGAGTTAGTGGAGAAACCTCCAAAACTTGTCATGAGAGTGGGCTCAATAAACTTAAGATTTCGTATTTCTCACAGATCTTACTTTCTGAAGTCAAATTTTGGTAAATTAGATGAAACAATTCACAATAACCAGTTTGATTAATAAGGAAGGATTTTATTAACTTTAAACTTTAAAAAAAAGATAAACGCTTTATTATAACAATAGCACAGATTCTAACCAAGTTAACTTCGTATTCATGCAAACTAAAGATGAGAATTATCTTTTCGTGGTTGGGTAAGACTCCTCTCTTTAGGAAGAGGATACACCCAACTGTAACTTTAAATAATCTTAATACTAAATAAAGATAACTGGCAGTTGGTTGGGAGTCTGCCTCAACAAAAAGCCATCCCATGCCTTTTGAGGCAATGAATGAAGCCTCAGACCAACACCCAAGGTTAGGTAAAATCGAATGCAGCAGGTAAGCTCAAAACCGTTTTCGGTGTAGAGTATAGTGGTAGTGTGGAGCTACCAGGGAGAATAAGGGAACCAATACGAGTTAATATA
>CAYNOZ010000005.1:0-23715 GCA_964398955.1 uncultured Thermococci archaeon
CATATAATACCTGATATTCCTGGGATTGAAATGGATAAAGTAGTTACAGCAACTGATTTGCTGTTAAATCAGGAACAAGACAGTGAAAATTATGTTGTAATTGGTGGAGGTCTAGTAGGTTGTGAAACAGCTCTTTGGCTGGCAAGAATGGGGAAAAAAGTGTCTGTAATCGAAGCTTTAGATGGTTTGATGGAGAAGGGAGCTCCTATATGTCATTCCAATAAAGAAATGTTAGTAGATCTTTTGGGGCAAAATGGAGTTCAAGTAAGGACAAATACAAAGTTATCTGAAGTGACTGATGTTGGAGTTGTAGTAAGTACTGATGACGGTAGTGAGGTTATGGAAGCGGGGAAAGTGGTTCTAGCAATTGGTTTAAAAGAGAATTCAGAGATCTATGAATCTTTAAGAAGTGAATCGGCAGATATTTATGAGTTAGGAGATTCGAAAGATCCTAGAAGAATTATGGACGCTATTTGGGACGGTTACGGTGTAGCAAGAGAGATTTAAGGACCAAGAATTTAGGATACAATTTTATTTTTAATTTTTTTTAATTTTTTAGTTTGATTTTTTTGTTGGGGTATTGTTGTTTCAGTTTTTCATATAGTGGTTTTACTTCGTGTTTTTTTGAGAAGTGATAGAATTTGTATGTATTTTTTTCTGTGTGGATGAATAGTTTAGGCTTTTTTATTAGAGTGCCTGGTGTTATTTCTATTTTATTTATTTTTTTTATCGGTATTTTTTTGTTTTTATCGCTTTGTTTTAGTATTTCTTTTCCTGTTAGTTTTAGGTGTCTTTTTCCTGTTTTTTCTGCTTCTAGGTCTCTTCCTTGTTGTCTGAGTAGTAGGGATTTGTGGCTTTTGTTTACGAAGTCTAGGTATATGTTTTCAGGGTCGAAGAATATTTCGTAGTGTTCGAAGGAGCTTGGTTTGATTAGGTACCATTTGCTTGCCCATATTCTGTTTTCTTTTTCTTTGTTATTTGTCATTATTACACCGTTATACTATTCTTAGGTTTTTGGTATGGAAAATTTAGAAAAGAGAGGAATTAGGTTATGCTTCTATGACGTTTTTTATGTCGTCTGGTAATTCTTCTCTTGATTCTGAGCTTGTTACGAAGCTTACTCCTATCATTACTATTATTGCTACTATTAGGCTTAGTGCTCCTTCAACTATCCCGTTTGGTAGTGAGAATCCGTAGAGGTATGATGATACTGCTAGTATTAGGTTTAATCCTAAAGATGTTATTCCTCCTGCAATTGCTCCTTCTTTGGTTGCTCCTTTCCAGTTTAGTCCGATTCCAAGTATTGGTACTAGTGTTGCGGCGAATAGGCCCCATCCAACTACTCCTAATATTCCTACTAGTATTTCGGCTTGATATGCTAGTAGTACTGATCCTATTATTATTACGGCGCTGGCTATTCGGTTTGCTATTAGTTCTTGTTTATCGGATTTGTATTTGAATCCTAGGCTTTGTGGTATGTCTCTTGCTAGGTTTGCTGCTCCTATGTTAATGAATGCATCGCTTGTACTCATTATAGCTCCTATTGTACCTGCGAATACTATACCTGCTAGTACTGAGGGTGTGAAATGTGCTAGGAAGTATGGTGCTGCATTGTCTGCTGCTTGTAATGGTGCTAGCCTTCCGGCTTCTACGGCTGCTCTCATTGATATTCCTATTCCAAGCATCATTAGTGATGATAGGAAGTAGGATAGTCCTGCTATTGGTGGTCCCCATTTCAGTAGTTTTGGATCTTTTAGCATGAATAATTTGTGTTCAACATGTGGTTGTCCGGAGTTTCCTACTATGAATAGGAAGTACCAGCAGAGTCCGAGGATCACTGGAAAGCTTCCGAATGCTCCTGCCATTTTTGGCTTGTTTAAAGCTATTTCTTGGCTCATTTGAGCGAATCCTCCACCCCATTGTAGAGTGGCGAAGAATACGAGTACGCTAGCGACAACCATAACAGCCCCCTGTATAAGGTCGGTTGTTACTCCAGCTATCATTCCTCCTCCTACTGTGTAAATACCGATAACCACCATACCTATTATAAGCGCTGTTATTTGAGTTGTACCAAGTATCTCCGCTAATACAAATCCTATAGATTTAATCTGAACGCTTAGGTAAGATATAACTCCTAATAAAACAGCTAAAGCTGTAACAAACCTCACAGTGTCACTGTTAAACCTTGCATAAGCTGCATCAGGAACCGTGAAAACATCTTTAACCTCAGTAAGAAGCCGCATTCTTTTCCCAAGCACATACCACGACATTGGTATAGAAAGCGGAGCTACAATAGCAATCCATAGAAACGCATACCCCCCTGAGTAGAATAAACCTGGACCACCTATGAAACCGAAACCACTCATAACGGAAGCGAATGTTGCAAATGAAACTGCCCAAATTCCAAATCTCTTACCCGTGATCAAGAAATCTTCTGTGCTCTCAGTTTCTCGAGTCGACCAAAGACCAATTAAAATTACTGCTCCAAGATAAATAATTACGGTTGCAACAATAATCGGATCAAAGCCTACGATAGCCATTATTCTCCACCCCCGCTCTCAGATGTCTTATTTTGATTGCTGTTCAGATTACCTTCTCTAAACCTCTGAATTTGATCTTCTGACCAGATATACTTATCAAATATATAAGGATAAGTGAATTCTATCCAAAGTGCTGGAGGCATCCAAAGAAAGAAAACAACCATTGCAGTTGCTCTAGGGAAACCAAGCCAGTAAGTCGGATCAGAATAAGTTGGATCCATGAAATGGAAGTACCATATAGAAGCGAAAGCCGCACCTAGAATTAATACAAGTCCTGAAATTATTATGATAAAAGGTTTGCTCTTAGTTCTTTCAGCTGAAGATTTCGTTCCTCTAAGAATGTATAGTCCAAAGAAAGCGATAATAGAATAAGAGGCGATTATTTGTCCAGCTCTTCCTCCTGTCCACATAGCAATTAGCATCACTATAGTTACTAAGAATATTCCTAAGATATCCTTGTCCTCATCCATATCAAAGGACATAATTTATCCCATTCCCTGTATTAACCCTTATAACTTTTAAATAATTCGGTTAAAAAAATTTTTTACTCAAAAGTTTTTAAAATAAAGTACATAGATGAAGATCTTATCAATTTATTTTGACATAGTTTATAGCCGTCATTTTCTTTAAAAAACCTAAATTTTTCAGAAAATAATAAACAGAAATCATATAAGTCCAAGTAATGTAGTATTATAATCAAGAGTATGTATTGGTGGAGTGTGTTTGAATGAGTGAAGATGAAATGGGTAAGGAAGGTTCTAGAATCTCTGGATTTTATAAATTGGAATTAGATGAAAGGCTTAAGATATTGGAGGAAAGGACTAAACTAAGTTCGGAAGATATTGATGAATTGATGAATCATGGTAGCTTGGATATGGATACAGCGGATATGATGATTGAGAATGTAATTGGAACTTATGAGCTTCCATTAGCTGTTGCTACTAATTTTGAGGTTGATGGTGAGGATTATTTTGTTCCTATGAGTATTGAAGAAACTAGTGTTGTGGCTGCTGCTTCTTATGCTGCAAGATTGGCTAGAGAAACAGGTGGTTTTAAGACGGAAGTTACTGAGCCGGTGATGATAGCTCAGATTCAGGCGGTTGATATTGAGGATCCTTTTAGGGCTAAGCAGGAAATTTTGGAGAATAAGGATAAGTTGGTTGGTATTGCTAATGAACAGAATCCGGATCTTTCTAAGTTCGGTGGTGGTGCTGAGGATATTAATGTTAGGGTTATTGATACTGGGAAGGGTCCGATGGTTATAACTCATTTATTGGTAGATTGTAGAGATGCTATGGGTGCTAATTCAGTTAATTCAATGGCTGAGACCTTGGCTCCGATAATAGAAGATATTACTAATGGTGAAGTTTATCTTAGAATTCTCAGCAATTTAGCTAAGAAAAGAATGGCTAGAGCTCGAATGGAGATAGATAAGGATCTAATCGGTGAAGATACTGTAGAGGGAATTCTTTACGCATATGAATTTGCAGAAGCAGATCCATTTAGAGCAGCTACTCATAATAAGGGGATTATGAATGGAATAGACGCTGTTGCTAAAGCAACCGGTCAAGACTGGAGAGCAATTGAAGCAGGAGCTCATGCCTACGCTTCATTAAATGGTTATGATTCTCTTACGAAATGGAGTAAGAATGAAGAAGGTAATCTGATCGGTACTTTAGAAATGCCTTTAGCGGTTGGAAAAGTAGGTGGAATTACTAATATGCATCCTACAGTACAAAAAGCTTTTAAAATTTTAGATGTTGATACAGCTAAGGAGTTTAGTAGAGTTGTTGCTTCTGTTGGGCTTGCTCAGAATTTTGCAGCCTTAAAGGCATTAGCTACGACCGGTATTCAAGAGGGGCATATGAAGCTTCATGCTAAGAATATAGCAGTATTAGCTGGAGCGGATGAAGATCAGATTGATGAAGTCGCAGAGAAGATGGTTGAAAGAGAAGATGTCAGCCAGGATCAGGCTGAGAAAATACTTGAAGAAATGAAGAATTGAACAACTAAATCATAAATTTGAGCATGATTTAATGACCTTCTTATTTTTTTAACTATTTTTTTGGTTTTTGTCCCTATTTTTATATTTTCGTGATTTGTGTGTTTATCAATTTCTTTAATCTTTTTCGACAATTAACTAATGTTTTTTAGTTTATTAGAAAGAAAGTTTCTTATAATTTCAAATGGAATACACAATAACGGTAAATATTTAGAAATGATCGGTATAAAAACAAGATATTTTAATTAATTAATAATTGGTGGTTTTAATGTCTAAGGTAGAGAACATTGGTATTTTAGGTTATGGATCTTATTTCCCAGAGTTTCGGATTAAAACATCTGAAATTGCTGATGTATGGGATAAAGATCCTGATTCTGTAAAGGCTTTAGCGGAAGAAATTACAGTAGATAATTTAGATGAGGATTCAATAACTATAGCAGTTCAGGCGGCTCTCAATGCTTTGAATAGAGCTTCGAATGTTGATCCAGAAAAAATTGGATCCGTATATGTTGGATCTGAATCACCGCCTTATGCGGTAAAACCTTCTGCTACTATTGTTTCAACAGCAATTGGAGCAACAAATGCAGTAGGAGAACCTCAAGAGGCGAGAATGGCGGATTACGAATTCGCATGTAAAGCAGGTACTGAGGCCCTAACAACTACAATATCTCAAGTCGCTGGTGATTTAATAGATTATGGACTAGCTATAGGTGCTGATACTTCACAAGCAGAACCTTCCGACATTCTTGAATACACGGCATCATCGGGGGGAACAGCTTTCATTGTTGGGGAAAGATCAGAGGATACTTTAGCCTATTTTGAAGGACAACTTTCAGTTGGTAGTGATACACCAGATTTCTGGAGAAAAGATTCGGTAAGATATCCTAAGCATGGTGGTAGATTCACTGGAAAACCGGCGTATTTCAGACACGTGATGGCTGCAGCAGAAAAATTAATGGATGAATTAGATCTATCTACAGAAGATTTCGACTATGCAGCGTTTCATCAACCCAATGGACGTTTCCCGCTTAAAGTTGGTTCTGCATTAGGATTTGATAGGGAAAAAGTGGAACCCTCTGTAATCACACCTAAAACAGGTAATTTTTACTCAGGAGCCTCGATAACCGGTTTATCCAGGGTTTTGGATAAAGCTGATCCTGGTGATAGAATATTAATGGTTAGTTTTGGTAGTGGAGCTGGATCAGATGCATTCTCTTTAATTGCGGAAGAACCGATAAATGAGAAACAAGAATTGGCTCCTACAGTAGATTACTACTTAGATAGGAAGAAATACGTAGACTATGGGACCTATTCTAAATTAAGAGAAAGATTAGATACGCTAGATTAGGTGATTAAAATGAATGATGTAAGTATTGTTGGAGCCGGTATGACAGACTTTGGCGAATTATGGGAAGATTCATATAGAGAATTAGCAGTAAGAGCAGGACTAAAAGCTGTGGATGATTCAGATGTAAAATTAGATGATATTGATTCACTTTACGTTGGTACAATGAGCCCAGGTCAATGGATTGACCAAGAACATGTAGGACCTCTAATAGCTGACTACTTAGGCCTTAAAGGCGTGAAAACTGTAAGAACTGAATCAGCTTGTGCATCAAGCAGTATAGCATTTCATCAAGCCGTAAAAGAAATACAATCCGGAACAATCGATACAGCTCTCGTACTGGGAGTTGAAAAAATGACAGATGTGTCGAACAGCGAAAGTATAACCATACTCAGCTCAGGATCCGACGCAGAAGAAGAAGCATACCATGGAATAACCTTTCCAGGACTCTTCGCCCTAATAGCTAGAAAACATATGAAAAAATATGGAACAACAAGAGAACAATTAGCTAAAGTAGCAGTAAAGAACCATAGAAATGGTGCAAATAATCCGCATGCGCATTATCAAAGAAAAATAAAAGTAGAAGATGTCCTAGAATCTCAATTAATAGCAGATCCGCTAAGACTCTATGACTGTTCTCCAGTATCTGACGGAGCCTCTGCCGTAATCGTAACCAATAATGAGAAAGCTGAAAAATTCACTGATCTACCAATAGAAGTTACAGGAATGGGAAGCTCAACCGATACTATGGCACTACATGATAGAAAAGATATAACAAAAACCCAAGTAACTATAGATTCATCTAAACAAGCATATAAAATGAGCGGATTAAAACCAGAAGACATAGACGTTGCCGAATTACATGATTGCTTCACAATAAACGAACTAATAGCATACGAAGATCTAGGATTCACTGAGAAAGGAAAAGGAGGTAAACTAATAGAAGAAGGGCAAACAGAGATCGGTGGAAAAATTCCAGTAAACACAAGCGGAGGACTAAAATCTAAAGGCCATCCAGTCGGAGCAACCGGAGTCTCGCAATTAATCGAATTATTTAGACAACTAAGAGAAGAACGAGATAAAAGACAAGTGAATGGAGCAGAAGTAGGATTAGCTCATAATGTCGGCGGAAGCGCATCATCAGGCACTATCACAATACTGAAGAGATCAGATTCCTCTAAAGGGAGGTGAAGAAATATGAAAGTTCCAAGATACTGGAGAGAAGCTGATAGAAGATACAGATTAGAGGGAGTAGAATGTGAAGAATGTGGACAAAAATTCATAGGACCCAGAGAGGTCTGCCCAAACTGCCATTCCAGAGAATTCAAAGAAATTAAACTGAATAGAGAAGGGAAAATAATATCTTACACAGTAATAAGATCAGCTCCTGAAAGATATGAAGACCTTACTCCCTACGTAGTAGGAATTATTGAATTAGAAGATGATTTAAGAATAATGGGTCAAATCACTGATGCAGAACCAGATGAAGTTGAAATAAATGATGAAGTAGAATTCGTATTCAGAAAGGTAAAAGAAGAAAGTAAAGCAGGAATAATTAACTACGGATATAAATTCAGACCCAAAAAATAGATAAAAATAATAATCACTACATTTTTCTTTTACATATTTTCTAGAAAGATCTTTTCTAAAATTTTTCTTCCAATAAAATTCTCCAAACCTACTATTTTGATATTGATTAAATTAGTTATCAATCTGTTGATTTACAACCTTTTTCTTTATATTATAGGTTTTACAAAGTTTATTAGTTAAATTGATTAGAGATCCAGAAAGTTTATTAAATTAAATTATCTTAGTAGATTAAGGGGAGGTGAAAAATTTGAATAATAAACAAATTTTTTCAATTGTGATGATAGCATTGTTAATTCCTACCGTTTTCGTTGCTGGTTGTACCAGTTCCGATAATGGTGGGGAAACGGAAGAATTTCAAATAGCTGTTCTTTTACCTGGGGATACAACTGATATGGCCTGGAATGAATCTATGCTTGAGGCTATAAAAAGATTGAATAACCAGACTGGTTATGATGTCGAGTATACGGCAGGTGTTTATGAAGCAGTTGATGCGGGTCCTCACTTACGTGATTTTGCTGAAGAAAATGATTTGGTAATTGCTCATGGTTTTCAGTATGCTGAAATTACTCCTGAAGTAGCTGCTGATTTTCCGGACACGTATTTCCTGAATATTGCAGGTGTACAACCTGAGGAACCAATGGAGAATATGGCGGTTGCCGATGTTAGAACTGATGAGCATGGGTATCTACAAGGAATTTTGATGGCTGAGATGTCAGAAACAGGGCATGTTGGATATGTTAGCGGGGTAGAAGTAGCTGAATTAGCTAGAGCTGAAAGAGGAATTAATAAAGCTATAGAGGATATGTATCCGGATGTTAACTTCCATTCAGTTTATACTGGAGACTTTACCGATGTTGGATTGGCAAGAGAAACTGTAACTAGCTTAGTAGAAGATCAGAACATTGATGTCATTTCTTCAGTTGGAGATGGTGTTACCAGAGGAACTATATCCCAAGCTGTTGAAGAGGGAATTTACGCTATAGGGCCTTCAGTTGATTGGTCAGGTATGTATCCAGATAAGATTCTTATGAGTGCTGTATGGGAGTGGGATGTCCTTATAGAGAGAGTAGTTAATGATATTAAGAACGATTCTTTAGTGACTGACGAAACTTACTGGCTTTCAATGAGAGAAGAAGGAATGATGTCTGGTGGAGTATCTATAACTGAGTTCAATGAAGATGTTCCAGAAGATGTAAGAGAAAAAATTAACAATTACGCACAGCAAATTGAGGATGGAGAAATATTAACAGAACCTCTTAGCTAGAAATTTAATTAATTTATGATATTTTCTTTTTTCTTTCTAACATTTAAATTTAATAAAGTATATGGATTTTGGTAGATCAGTTGTTTATAGGGTTTATGGGGTTTCTTAATGGTTGTAGGGAATGATGATAAGATCTTAAAGCTGGAAGGTATTACTAAAACTTTTCCTGGTGTTATAGCGAATGATAATATTGATTTTGATATTAGGTCTGGGGAGATTCATGCTTTGTTAGGTGAGAATGGTGCTGGTAAGTCAACTTTGATGAATATTTTATATGGGTTGTATCATCCGGATAAGGGCAGTATCTACATTAAGGGTGAGAAGGTTAAGATTAATTCTCCTAAGGATGCTATAGATCTTGGTTTAGGTATGATTCATCAGGAGCTTAGGTTATCTCCAAAGTTTAAGGTTTATGAGAATGTTATTCTTGGTGATGAACCTAGTAGTAATGGTGTTTTGAATCAGAATGAGGCGAAGAAGGAGATTAGAGAATTATCTGAGAAATATAATTTAGATATTGATCCTGATGATAAGGTTTCTGATCTTTCTATTGGTGAAAAGCAAAAGGTTGAGTTGTTAAAGGCTCTTTATCAGGGAGCTGATATTCTTATTATGGATGAACCAACTGCTTCTTTAACTCCTGAAGATAAAAGAGAGTTTCTTAGATTAACTAAGAAGATGGCTGAAGAAAAAAAAGCTGTTATTCCATTTATAACACATAAACTCCCGGAGGTATTCGAAATATCTGATAGAGTAACTATACTGAAGGATGGGAGGGTAGTGGATACAATGGATATTGGTCAAGCTACGAAAGAAGATCTAGCTAGGAAGATGGTAGGTCGGGAAGAGGTATTCCAAGTTAAGGATGTTCCTACGGAAGCAGGTGAAGAGGTAATTAATGTAGAGAACATTAAAGCATTAGGTGAGAAGGGAAATCTAGCATTAAAAGAAGTTTCATTTTCAGTAAGATCTGGAGAAATTCTTGGAATAGCTGGAGTGAGTGGTAATGGGCAAAGAGAATTATCAGAAGTTTTAACAGGGTTAAGAGAAATCACTAAAGGAAAAATATTATTTAAAGGCGAAGAAATGACAAATAAAAAACCTAAAGACCTGATAGACGCAGGCATTGGTCATATCCCTGAAGACAGAAGCCAAGGAATAATGCCAGAATTCACCTTATACGAAAACATATTCTTAAATCTATACTATAATAAAGATTATTTAAGATCTAAAAGTTATACTGCTAACAAAAAAGTTTTAATAGATTTTAAAAAACTGAAAAATATTACAAAAGAATTAATGAAAGTATATGATATAAAAGCACCTAGTCCTGATACAAAGGCCGGAAAACTATCAGGAGGAAATCAACAAAAATTAATACTTGCCAGAGTACTTCATCAATCACCAGATCTAATATTAGCAGATAAACCTACCAGAGGATTAGACGTTGGAGCTCAAGAATCTATAAGAAATAAACTTCTAGAAGCTAAAGGAGATGGAAAAGCCATACTACTAATATCAGAGGATCTTGATGAATTACTGCATTTATGCGATAGAATAGCAGTTATATACGAAGGAAACATAGTCGATACCTTAAAAGAAGAAAAATTCAATAAAGACCTGATAGGAGAATTAATGACAGGAAAAGATGTGAAAAACTCTTCAATTCAATAAGGAGGAACCAAAATTAAAGAAATCATCGAAAACAAGTTAAATATAGAAATAAATAGAAGAGAAAACATATCTGATAAACACAAATTAATAAGCTCCCTATCCTCAGTCATAGTATCATTCATATTCTTCTTCATAATAATAATCATCATCGGATTAAACCCACTAAACGTAGTCTTACCATTCTTCAGATCATCATTCGGATCACTAAATGCAATTTCAGAAAGCCTAGTAAAAGCCACACCACTAATACTAATAGGAATCTCAATATCAATAGCATTCCAAAGCAACGTACTGAACATAGGCGCAGAAGGCCAAATGATAATAGGTGCAATAATAGCAACAGCAATCGGAATAAACTTAAAAACCAATATAATCTTAACAATACCAATAATATTATTAGGAAGCTTCTTCTTTGGAGGAATATACGGAGGAATAGCCGGATACCTCAAAGCAAAATTCGAAGTCAGCGAAATCGTCGTAACCGTAATGATGAACTACATCGCAATATACCTACTCGATTACATGGTCCGAGGACCTCTATCCACACCTACCCCCTGGCCCCGTTCCCCAAGATTATTCAATTCATCAACCTTCCCAAGAATAATTCCCGGTTTAAGAGTGCATACAGGATTCATAATAGCACTAATATTAGGTTTCATAGTTTACATTTTCTTATTTAAAACACATTGGGGTTTCCGTATTAGAACAGTAGGATCCCAACCTGGAATCGCAGAACGCAACGGGATCGAAGTAGGTAAAGAGATGGTTTTTGCCATGTTCTTAAGTGGAGGAATTGCTGCAATCGCAGGAGCCTCAGAAGTAGCAGGAGTGCATAGATACCTATTTGACGGAGTTTCTGCAGGATACGGATTTCTAGGAATCCCAGTAGCATTAATATCTGACCTAAGACCACAAGTAGTTATCGTAATAGGTTTATTATTCGGATTCATAATAACAGGAATCCATGGATCATTCAGAGAACTTGGTCTGCCAGCTCAAGGAATAGATATGCTAGTCGGATTATTAATGTTATCATCTCTATTAACAACTTTCTTAATAAGATACAAAATAAGGAGGATATAAATGTCAATACTTCTCACAGTTGGTTTTTGGGTAAGTCTCTTAGCAATGGGGGTAAGATTTGCATCAGGGCTGGCAATCGGAGCCATAGGAGAACTAATAACAGAAAAATCAGGAGTCTTAAACCTAGGAATAGAAGGAATTTTTCTAATGAGCGCATTATCAGGAGTATTCATAACACACGTAATAGGAAACCCATGGCTCGGCCTAATCTTCGGAGGATTAATAGGGGCTATCTTCGGACTACTTCACGCATTCATATGCGTCACCCTAAAAGTTGACCAAGCCCTCGCCGGACTAGGAATCTTCTTCTTCGGATCAGGACTCTCATCCGTACTATATGGAGTATGGAACCCAAGCAGATCAATATCCATCCCATCAGTACCTAATCTAACATTCCCTATCCTAAGCGATATCCCCGTAATAGGAGAAGTCCTATTCACCCATAACCCAATGGTATACATTACCTGGATACTGATAGTAATTGTATGGTTCATCCTACAGAAAACAAAACAAGGACTAAGACTAAGAATCATAGGCGAAAGACCAGATTTAGCAGATACAATGGGACTAAATGTTTTCAGAACCAGATACATAGCAACAATAATAGGAGCAGGATTAATGGGGGTAGCCGGATCATTCTTCGGAATAATGAGATACGGAACATTCATGATCGAAATAACCACAGGAGCAGGATGGATAGCACTAGCAGTAGTATACTTCGGAAGATGGAACCCATACCAAACCTACCTAGGAACCCTATTCTTCGGAGTCTTCCTAGCACTACAAACCAAACTCCAAACAACCTTCCAAGAAATCCCATACCAACTATTCGTAATGCTACCATACATACTAGTAATAATAGTACTAGTACTAATATCCAGAGAAGCAATAGGACCAGACGCCCTAGGAGAACCTTATGAAAGAGAAAACACCTAAAAAAGAACTAATACTCTATTATTTTATTCACCATATTCATAATTCCCATCAAAAATGTTCTAAAAAAGGATAAGTGACATAAATATCCAATTGTAAGATCTTCAGGTGTATGTATGGAAGGTTCAGATACTGTTAATAATAAAATACTGATTTTAGGCGGTAAAGTAATAACAATGGAAGATAAAATAATTGAAGATGGTTCAATATATATTGAAGGTAACCAAATCAAATTTATTGGCACTAAAGAGGAAGGAGAATCCTACAAGGATAATAACGTCAAGATCTTAGATGCAGAAAACAAGTACATCTTACCAGGATTTATGAATATGCATTGTCATTTATTTCAAGTTCTCTTAAGGACATATGGAGCAGACTTAAACTTATTAGACTGGCTTAATAAAGTAATTTGGCCAGTATTACCTCAGATGACAGAAGAAGATATTAGAAGTTCAACTGAATTAGCTGTACTGGAAAATATCAGATCCGGGGTTACTACGCTAATTGATATGAATTATGGAAACCCGCATCATGAAACTGTTCTAGATGTTTTCGAAGAAACAGGGATTAGAGGGTACTTATCTAGAGGTTTTTACGAAGTTGAAGCCAAGGATATCATGATAGAAGAAACTAATGAAGCTTTAGAAGACACTGAAAGATTGATGAAAAAACATGAAAATGTTATGCCTGGCCCAATGCATCCAGTCTTTGTTACAAATGAGTCACTTGAAGAATTGAAAAGATTATCAGATAAATACGATAGAAATTTCTATGTACACTTGGCAGAAAGTAAAGAAGATGTAGAACTACTCAAACAAAAAAGAGGATTAAGAGACGCTGAACTACTAAATGATCTAAATATACTAGATGAAAAATTCATAGGAGTTCACTCAATCCAACTAACAAAACAAGAAATCGAAATGCTCGGAAAAACAAACTCAAACACAGTACATTGCCCAACAAGCAACATGTACGTAAATGATGGAGTATCACCAGTATCAGAACTAATAGAAAAAGGAGCAAATGTAACAATAGCAACAGATGGACCTGCCAGCACAGGAAAACAAGATTACTTCAGTGAAATGAAAACCGCATCACTACTACAAAAAATCCACTATGATAACCCAGAAATCATAAGCGCACCAGACATACTAAAAATGGGAACAAAAAACGGAGCAAAAGCCCTAGATATAGAAACCGGTTCCCTAAAAAAAGACAAACTAGCGGACATCACAATATTAGATATGGAAAAACCCAATACAGTCCACGCCTACAACCCAAAAGGATCCATAGTATACTCATCCACTCCAAATAATGTAGACACAGTAATAAGCAACGGCCAAATACTAATGGAAAACAAAGAAGTAAAAGTACTAAACGAAGAAAAAGTACTTCAAAAAGCTAACAAAACCGCAGAAAAACTAGTTAAATAAGAAAAACTAAAAAAAATGAGTAAAAATTAAATCATAGGGGTATAAGTTTTATCCTTAGCTCCTATTGATATTCCTACTTCTGCTCCTTCTTTCACTGCTTGATATATTCTTCTTGGTTCTCGAGCATCTCCAACCTTGTAGACTTCTGAAAATGTTTCCTTATACTTATCTAAATTATCATTCACTGCTTCAGTCCCTAAAGCAAGGACTATTCTGTCAGATTCATATTCAAATTTACTTCCATCAATATTCTCAGTAATCACCGTATTATCATCTATCTCTACAACTTTTTCTCCAGTAAACCATTCAATATCTTTCTCTTCCTGCAACCTTTGAATCATATCAAATCTTGTGATAGTTTCCATATCTGTAGCTACATTGTCTAACATTTCTAGAACAGTTATTTTGTTATCTTTCTCTAGTAGAAATTCTGCAGTTTCAAATCCTACTTGTCCTCCTCCTAGTATTACTGCATTTTCTTCACTCATATTGACTTCTTCTTTCAATACTTCCCAAGAGCTAACTACATTCTCATTTTCTATGCCAGATATTTCCGGTACTAAGGGTTTTGCCCCGGTTGCCATTACTATAGATTCATGTTTTTTCTCTTTAAGTTTTTCAGGTGTTGCTTTTACACCAGTTTTTACTCTAATGGAGGAATTTTCAATTTCTTTTTCTAAATAGTCTTTGAACCAGTTGATTTTATCTTTTCCTGGTGGTTTTGAGCACAGAGAAAGTTGCCCACCTAATTCTCCATCTTCTTCATATAAAGTGACGTCATGACCTCTTTTATCTGCATATAGAGCGGCTTCCATACCTGCTGGACCTCCTCCAATAACTGCAACGTCTTTTCTGTTTTCTGCTTCTCCTAAGTTATTGAATTCTTTTTCACGTCCTACTTCAGGGTTTATGGTACATCCTATTGCTTTGTCTCCGAATATACCTTCTTCGATACATCCTATATTACAGCTTATACATTTATTTATTTCATCAGTTCTTCCTCTAGAAGCTTTTTCAACTAAATGAGGATCTGCTATATGAGCTCTTCCCATAGCAACAAAATCTGCTTTGCCTTTGTCAAGAATTTCTTCAGCAGTTTCAGGTTTTCTGATTACACCAACAGCAATAATAGGGATATCTAATATTTCCTTCATTTCCTCAGCTAAATTAGTTCTCCAAGCTTCTTCAAAGCGCATTGGCTCTAATAGCTTGTTCATGGACTCGTATATAGCTGCGGTAGCATGCAATACGTCTATACCTTCGTCTTCAAGTATCTTCGCTACTTTTTTTGATTCTTCTATTCCATGTCCTTCTTCTATGAATTCATCAATACTTAACCGAAATCCGATAGGGAAATCTTCTCCTAAACGATTTCTAATTCCTCTTATTATTTCCTTAGCAAAAGTTAATCTATCTTCTAATCTTCCACCGTACTTATCATCTCTCTTATTGGTTCTAGACGAAATGAACTGCCCTATCAAGTATCCATGAGCACCATGTAATTCTACTCCATCAAAACCAGCTCTTTTCACTCTTTCAGCAGCATCAACAAACTTATCCACTAAATCTTCAACTTCTTTTGTTTCAAGCCTTCTTGGTTCGGTTCCTAAAAATTCATCTTTTACTGAAGAGGCGCTTACAGGTTGAATTCCTTCTGTTATACCTGAAGTAGTTTCTCTACCGGCATGATGTATTTGAACAAACATTTTAGCGCCATGATTATGAACTCTTTCAGCAAGCTCTGTTAACTCTGGTATATATTTATCATCATCGATTCTGATTTCTCTAACCACATTTTTACCGTCAGGAGAATCAACTAAAAAGTTTTCTGATATAATTAGGCCTGTACCGCCCTTAGCTCTTTCAGCATAGTAATTTTTAACCTTCTCAGTGATTGATCCATCTTCATCACCGAAGTTAGTGGCCATCGGGGGCATGACAACTCTATTTCTGATATTAAGATCCCCAATTTTTCCTTCAGAGAATAAATTATCAAAGCCAGAGGACATATTTTCAAAACTCCTCTATTTCTTCTTAATGGTTTTTAAGTTAAAAAATTTATTAATAAAACCGGATTCTTAAACAAAAGGTTTAAATCCATCTAGTTAATCCAAACAGAAATAAAATTCTATAAAACTTTTAATTGATCCAAATTAGGAGAAACCAAATTTAACTAAATATTTGAAAATAATAAATTCAATAAGCAGAAAAAGCCTCTTAAAGTTATTAATTTAGGATATAAAAAGAAAAGAAGAATTAATTATAATTTGCTATTCTTTTCCCATTATTTCATCTGGCGATTCTAGTTCTCGTTCTTCAGGTTCTTTTTTGTCCTTCTTTTTTCCGGTGTAGTATCTTAGTGCTATTACGAATGCTAGTCCTGCTGCTATTGCTATGTAGTTGAGTGATGCTACTGTCAGTCCTGCTATTATGATTATTATGTTGTATCTTCTTTTTAGTTCAATGTTATAGTATCCTGTTAGTGCTATTGCTAGTAGGTACATTGCAATTAGTATTCCTATGAATTGGTATACAATTTGCAGTATCATTGGTGGGGTCCATTTTTCAACTGTTATTAGGAACATTTCTGGGTGTGTGAAGTAGATGTATGGTCCTATGTATCCTGCTAGGGCGTATTTACATGCGTTTTTAGCTGTTTCCCAGAAGTCACTTTTTGCGATTGCTGATCCTGCATATGCTGCTAATGCTACTGGTGGTGTTACGTCCGCTAGTAATCCAAAGTAGAATACAAATATGTGCGCTCCTAATTTAGCGATTGGTATTGATGTTCCAGGTACTAAATTTGTATACATTGGTATTCCTTCTACTGCTAGTAGTATGGCTGGTGCTACAACTAGTGATGTTATTATGTAGTTTGCGGTTGTAGGTACCCCCATTCCGAGTATTAGGCAGAATACCATAGCTAGTAGTAATAGTAATGGTAGTCTTCCACCTGTTAAGTCTACCAATCTGTAACCGAACTTGGTTATCATTCCAGTCATTGTTAGTGATGTTTGTATTAGTCCTGCTGCTGCTGCGGCTAGCATTACGCTTACGCTAGTTTCGGCTGCATCTACTACTGATTCATATGTTGCTGTGAACATGCTTCTTCCCGCTTCTGATGGTGAGAAGAATCCTAGTACTATCGAAATTACTATTCCTATTACTCCAGTCATTAAGAATGTTTGTCCGGTAGTCATACCGGTCCAAACTGATGTTCCGATAAGTATTAGGAACAGTAGGCTTACGTATAGTTTTTCATTTGTTTCTACTAATTTGTTATCTGTGAAAGACATTCCTGATAGTATTATTGCTATTAAGAAGTAGATTGGACCTATCATCGGGCCAGCTTCGTCTGGTGTGAAGTAAAGCAGTAGTGATGATACTATCATAACGCCTGCGAAGAATAATTCATGACCATCCAGGTTTTCTAAGGATATCCATGCTGCCCAAATTGCTACTCCTAATGATGCTATTGCTGCTATTTGCGGTGCCATTCCCCCAATTAGAGTTATTGCTATTACTACAACTGGGAATAGTAGATACAGTTTTTTTAAGTAGTAGCTTAGTTCTGGGAAGTCGCTTCTTTTTACCCCTCCTAGTCCTAATTTTTCTGTTTCTCTGTTTACGAAGAAGTAAACTCCCGCGAAGTATACTAATGCCGGTATAATTGCTGCTATAATTATTCTTCTGTAAGGTATTCCTAGTAATTGAGCCATTACGAATGCGGCCGCTCCCATTACAGGAGGCATAAGTTGCCCACCTGTTGATGCTACTGGTTCAACCGCTCCTGCAATTTTGCTCTTATAACCTGACTTTTTCATCAAGGGGATTGTGAATGTTCCAGTTGTTAATGTATTCGCCACTGAACTTCCACTAATTGTTCCCATGAATGCGCTTGATATTACACCTGCTTTAGCTGGACCTCCTGCAGTTCCACCGAATAACACCATCATGAACTCGGAGATGTAATCACTTATCCCGATCTTCAGTAAGAATGATCCGAAAAATATGAAGGCGAATACATAAGTTACCATTACGAAGAAGGGTATAGCGAATATTCCTTCGTCAAAGTATAATTGTTGGGCGAATGTTCCCCAGTTGAATCCCATATTCACTAAAGCGAATGCTAAAAACGCTAAGTCAATTACTGGTAAAATCCAATTTAAAGCTCTTCTTGTTCCCTCTAATACTAGAGCCACTGATATTAGCGCAAATACTATATCCAATTTCACTATTTCAGCTGTTACTGCGTATCTTGAGTATGCTGGGAAGAAATATATCGTAGCTAGTATACCAAGTCCTGCAAGAATGTAGTCGTAGATCTGTATACCGCCCTCTTTATACTTAGATTTCTGCATTATTGGATATCTTAAGAATACAATTACGAAGAGTATTCCCATTACATAGGCTGATGCTTGTTTACTGAGTATTGTTGTTCTTAGAAAGTCCAGTTCTATTCCTAGATTTCCAAAGAAGTTGTATAGGGTGAAATTGAAGCTGAAAACGAAAATTATTTCTCCAATTGCCATAAGAATAGCCGCTATTTTAATCACTTTTTCCAAGTTGTCTGTGAGTGATCTAGTTCTCTGAACTTCTTCTCTAGCTTGTTCACCTACTTCTTTGGCTTCCTCTTCTAATTCCTCTATGTCTTCATCATCCATTTTTTTTACATCTTCATCATTCATATTATCACTAATTTATGAAGTCACTTCATGAGTGTTTTTATTAAAGATGCTTTCTCAACATTAAATTTAACTTCAATTCTCTCTTCAGGGTTTTTATAGATGGTATTACCATCTATCTTAATTTTTACCTCATTTAGAGGTATGAAAAAGTACTCGAAAGAAGTTCCTAGGTCTCGTTCATAATATTTTATGTAGTAACCATCTTCTTTCTCATCAAAGAAGGTTGGTAATCCCGCACCAAAGTCCTTGTAATACTTTCTTTTCAATTGTAATCTTTTATTATTAGCTTCTATAATTTCAATACATTTGCTTCTCTGCACGCTATGAATGTAGTCCACCTTTATAGTTTTATTACCCCATATAGCGGTATACTCTTTTGTATTATTATCCACGGTTACTGAAAGGGCGTTTACGGGAAACGCTAATGTTAAGATAATTAAAAGAAAGATAGGAATTAAATATATTTTTTTATTCATTTAGTCATCCCTCGGGGGGTTGCATTTCCTCAGGTATGCTCATTCCTTGTTCTTTGTAGTATTGTGCTGCTCCTGGGTGTAGTGGTATGCTCATTCCGTTTAGTGCTGTGTCTAGTGCTATGTTTTCTGCTTTTTTGTGTACTGCTCTTAGTGTTTTGAGGTTTTCGTCTTTGTAGAGTAGTGATACCATTTCTTTGATTGCTGCGTCTGGTACGCTGTCTCTTGCTACTAGTATTGCTTTTACTGCTATGGTTTTGGTTTTTTCTTCCATTCCTTTGTATGTGTCTGCTGGGGCTGTGACTCTTACGTAGTATGGGTATCCTGATTCTTGTAGTGTGTTTAGTGTTGAGTCTGGTATTTCCATTAGTCTTACTGGTTTTTGTGTTGCTACTTCGCTTACTGCTGGTGTTGGTAGGCCTCCTACTAGGATTGCTAGGTCTACTTGTCCTAGTCTTAGGCTTTGTGCTGCTTTTGAGAAGTCTTGTCTTACTGGGGTTACGTCTTCCCAGACGTTTGCTGCTTTGAGTACTTGTTCTGCTGCTACTGCTGTTCCGCTTCCTGGGGCTCCGATTGCTACTTTTTTATTTTCTAGGTCTTTTATTGTTTGTATGTCGCTATCTGCTCTTACTACGAATTGTATTGTTTCTGGGTAGAGTGCTGCTACTCCTCTGATGTGTTCGTCTGGTTCTTCGAACATGTATTTTCCTTGGTATCCGTATGCTGCTATGTCGTTTTGTATCATTGCTGCTTGGGTGTCTCCGTTTCTTATTGCTTTTTCGTTTGCTACGCTTGCTCCGCTTGTGACTGCGGATGCTCCTTTCATGGTTTTTGCGTCGTCGTTCAGTACTTTTGCTAGTCTGGAGCTTAGTGGGAAGTATACTCCTCCTGTTCCTCCAGAGTTAATCTTCAAATTATCCATAACTGGTTCACGCATGCTAGCAGGTAACATATCTCTAGGTATGTCCATTCCTTGTTCTTTGTAGTATTGTGCTGCTCCTGGGTGTAGTGGTATGCTCATTCCGTTTAGTGCTGTGTCTAGTGCTATGTTTTCTGCTTTTTTGTGTACTGCTCTTAGTGTTTTGAGGTTTTCGTCTTTGTAGAGTAGTGATACCATTTCTTTGATTGCTGCGTCTGGTACGCTGTCTCTTGCTACTAGTATTGCTTTTACTGCTATGGTTTTGGTTTTTTCTTCCATTCCTTTGTATGTGTCTGCTGGGGCTGTGACTCTTACGTAGTATGGGTATCCTGATTCTTGTAGTGTGTTTAGTGTTGAGTCTGGTATTTCCATTAGTCTTACTGGTTTTTGTGTTGCTACTTCGCTTACTGCTGGTGTTGGTAGGCCTCCTACTAGGATTGCTAGGTCTACTTGTCCTAGTCTTAGGCTTTGTGCTGCTTTTGAGAAGTCTTGTCTTACTGGGGTTACGTCTTCCCAGACGTTTGCTGCTTTGAGTACTTGTTCTGCTGCTACTGCTGTTCCGCTTCCTGGGGCTCCGATTGCTACTTTTTTATTTTCTAGGTCTTTTATTGTTTGTATGTCGCTATCTGCTCTTACTACGAATTGTATTGTTTCTGGGTAGAGTGCTGCTACTCCTCTGATGTGTTCGTCTGGTTCTTCGAACATGTATTTTCCTTGGTATCCGTATGCTGCTATGTCGTTTTGTATCATTGCTGCTTGGGTGTCTCCGTTTCTTATTGCTTTTTCGTTTGCTACGCTTGCTCCGCTTGTGACTGCGGATGCTCCTTTCATGGTTTTTGCGTCGTCGTTCAGTACTTTTGCTAGTCTGGAGCTTAGTGGGAAGTATACTCCTCCTGTTCCTCCAGAGTTAATCTTCAAATTATCCATAACTGCCTCTTGTCCACCGTCTTCACCATCTTGGTCTTGTTCATCTTGATCGTCTGCTTGGTCGTCTCCGTTTCCATTTCCATTTCCGCCGGTACATCCTGCTGCAGCGACAGAAAACGCTAAAACAAATATTGCAAAAATAGCCGCGATCTTCATCCATTTATTATTCAAGGGGACTAACCTCCGTTTGGAGATATATACATATGAGTTTTAAAAGGTTTACGGACTAATATGAAATTTTTATTAGAAAACAATCAAATTAAGAATACGTATAAATAAAACAAAATATTTTCACAATAAGAACCATTTAATTCACATTGTTAACCCAAAAAATAATAATACACAAATTTTTTATCTAAGAACAACATTTAAACGAAATATTTAAGAACAAAAAACCAAAAAACACGAAAAAATTTCAAAAAACATTAAAACACACAAACAACAAAAAAACCCAAAAAATAACCAAAAAAACACTACAAACTAAACCAAACCAACCAACAACACAAAAAAACCCAAAAACCCACCAAAAAACCCTCAAAACAACAAACAAAAAACAAAACCAAAAAAATCAAAAAACCTTAAATAAGAAACCCAAACAAAACCCATAAAACAACAAACAAAAAAATAAGATAAACACAAACAATCATATTAATAAAACAAAAGTAGATTACATCTAAAGAACTCTATTTAATTCATAAATAAATAAAAGAGTAATCAAAAAGTTTTTTTGAAGTTATTCTGTGGCTGGTTCGAGTTCGGCTCTGAAATGTCTTAAAGCAGGTGGTTCATAAGTCATTCTTAAACCATCAATTTCCTCTCTATTCTCATATAGATTTATTACTGATTCTGCTATGTAGTCTAGGTGTGATTTTGTGTAGACCCTTCTTGGGATTGCTAGTCTTGTTAGTTCTAATTTAGGCCATTCCCACTCTCCATCTTTTTTATTGGCGAATGCTAATCCACCTAACCCTACTCCTCTGATTCCTGATTCTATGTAAAGCGCTACGTTTATAGCGTCAGCTGGGAATCTTTTTCTAGGCATGTCTGGAAGCCATTTTAAGGCGTCTAAGTAAATTGCATGTCCTCCAGGCGGTAAAACTATTGGAACATCTGCCTCCTCCAGTTTTTCTCCTAGGTAACGGACTTGTTCAACTCTACTTTTTGCTTCCCTATCATCGATAGCTTCCTTCAATCCTTGATTCATAGCTCCTAGATCTCTTCCTGCTAAACCTCCGTAAGTGGGGAATCCTTCATAGAATATAGCTCTCTGCGAACATTCCTTATAAAGATCTTCATCATCTAATGCTAACAATCCACCAATATTCACTCTCATATCCTTCTTGGAGCTCATTGTAAATCCATCAGCGTAAGAGAACATCTCTCCTACTATATCTTTAATACTTTTATCTTGATAACCATCTTCCCTCTCTTTAATGAAGTAGGCATTATCCGCAAACCTAGCCGCATCGATAAAGAACGGTTTATCATACTTCTCTGCAACATCACTAGCTCTTCTTATGTTCTCCATAGAAACAGGTTGTCCAGCAGCAGTATTATTAGTGATAGTAATCATAACAAGTGGAATTCTTTCTCCTTCATCTTCAAGCAAATCCTCCAACTCTGAAACATCCATATTACCCTTAAACGGATTTTTTTCCTCAGTTCTGTATCCTTCATCCACTAAGCAATTAACAGGTTCAGCATTATTAGCTTCAACATGAGCCGCTGTAGTATCAAAATGCGTATTATTCGGGACAATATCCCCATCTTCTAACATATTACCGAAAAGAACATTCTCCGCCCCTCTACCTTGATGAGTAGGAATCACATAATCGAAACCAAATATATCTTGAACCGTCTCCTCAAGCTCATAAAAATTCCTACTCCCAGCATAAGACTCATCACCCTTCATAAGCTCAGACCACTGACGATCACTCATAGCATTCGTACCACTATCAGTTAACAAATCAATAAACACATCCTCAGACTTCAATCTAAAAACACAGTAATCAGCTTCCTCAATACTCTTCTCCCTTTCAGACCTAGAAATCAAATCAATAGACTCAACAGCCTTAATCTTATACGGTTCAGGCATCATACAAAAACCATTAAACAAACAAAATCAAAACATATTAACCTTTTGATTAAGAAAATTCATCAAACAAAAAACAAAGACAAATTAACAAACAAAACCAAAACCAGTATACGAAAAAGTGAACTTGGAAACAAAGGATTATGATGAAGTGGTACATACTCCTTTTTCTTGAGGGGAAAAGGCCTCCACCATTCGCACTCTTCCAGTCCAGGATTGAGGTGTTACCGTAAAATTGACGTAAAGTAAAGGTGCATTGATTTTTCGTAGTCATTCTTATCGGTTTTCTTCTACTCTACAACTATCAACTAATGGGAGAGGAGAGGTGTTGCTATGGAGTTCAAGGGCACTGCATAAGATACCTCTGTTCATAGCCTGCGAGAGATTCAATTCCTGAAACTCTTAACGCTTCCACACTTGGCTGTAGAAAGTTGTAGAGAGGTCTTATTACAGACTTGACATGTCATTGACGACTTTTTGTAGTGTTGGAGGTTTTAATGGTATATTGATTGTGGTTCTGCAGCTTTTAACGAATTTGTGCCAGTGATTGGAAAACTGGGTCCATGGGTAAAGAAATAAAAATAGAGAAACATTAATATCTTTGATTCTATGAATTACCATATTTTGGTATTAATTTCTTAGTTTACTTCGTAATCCTTGACTCGGAAAACTTTTCTAATAGTTATTCTTCTTCGACGTTTATCTTCCATAGGGGGCCCTGCTACTATGATTTTAAAAAGGATTAAGGTGTA
>CAYNOZ010000005.1:23815-40147 GCA_964398955.1 uncultured Thermococci archaeon
GTTTATCTTCCATAGGGGGCCCTGCTACTATGATTTTAAAAAGGATTAAGGTGTAGTAAGAGTTCAGTATTAGTGGGAATCATATGGCTTGGAGTATGTTGCCTGTTTAGGCTGCCTGTAATGTTGTGAAGTGACCTCATAGCAAGGTGTGGGGTTCTCTCTTATCCGTTAAATAGTTTTTTAAGATACCAACAGTTTGTATTTCCACATATTACAGATGCCAAAAAAGGGCTTAATGTTATCGGTGTTAAAACTTTATTATATTAATTTGATACTCTATGTACCGAAAGTCTTATTACTTAAAATTCACATAGTTAAAAGGTTACCTTTTAATTATCGGTGGTTGGATTATGAATAAGAAATTGATGTTAGTGCTGTTTATCCTGGTTTCCACTCTTATAGGTAGTGGAGTGGTTGGTCAGAAACCTTATAATGATGTAACAAACTCCTTCTTGAAAGGTGTAAATGATAACGATTACTCTAGTTTTGAGGAGTATCTCAGTGAACAGATGAAACAAGGCTTCGATGAAAATGGTTTCACAACTTTCAGACAGAATCTAATTTCTGAATATGGCAAGCCGCAGAACTACGAGTTTGTCAACGAAGAACAAATTCAAGGAACATACATTGGAGCCTTCTATAGATATGAATTCGAAAAGGCTGATTTAACGATTAGAATAGTTCTCACCAATACTACAAACGGTTACCAGATCAGCGGATTACAGGTAACAAATGTAGAAGAAAAAAATGGTGGAACTGGAGTTATCAGAAGAATAAAATCAAATTTCCTGAGTATCTTATTTCCTGTTTTAGGCGGATTACTAGGGTTACTAACGTTTTTCTTCCTCGGGTTCAAGAAGATCAAAGTTAAAGAGATTGGTTTAGGTATTTTACTGTTAGTTATTACTCTTATTGTACAGCCCTTTTTCCAGAGTTCTATATTTTTGTTGTTAGGTATTAATTCTAATGCTGGTGTTTTAGCTAGAGGGACTGTTTTTGTTGTTGCGGCATCTATATGGGTAGGGTTTGTGGCTGGTGCTTTTCAACAATTAATCAGGTATCCTTTAGCTAGGAAGAGATCCGTTGAAGCTGCAGCTTTTGTTGGTATAGGTTTTGGTTTGGGGGAGGCTATTGGGATTCCTTTGTTAAGTATTTTTGCTGCTCAGACTCCTACGGCTATTTTTTCTTTGAATTGGAGTTTGTTAGGTTTGTATGAACGTTTTATTATTACTTTGTTCCATGGTTCTTCAACGGCTTTAATGGCTTATGCTTATAAGAATGGTTGGGGTTTAAAATCTTTAGCTGGTCTGATCCTTTTGCATGGTTTGATAGATACTTTCGCTGGTTACTACCAGTTCAAGGGGTCTATGGTGATCTTAGTCTCTGTATTAGTACTAGCTACTATGTTCTCCTTAGGGTTACTGGTTTTCATTAGAAGAAGAGTTATGTTCTTTGAGGATGTTGAATAGGGATTTTTCTATTTTTTTTAGTCGTTTTTAGTTTCTTTTCTTTTGGATTTCTTGTTAGATTCCTTTTTGATCGATTAACTTAGTACTCTGTTAGATATATCTAACATAGAGTTAGAATTGATTAACAGGAGTCAAAAATGAAGAAAAAAATATTTGTATGAGATGATGGCAGGAGGATCCATATTCCTCCTTTCAATAGTTCTGACAGTATTGATCCAGAATTTGGATAGTCTATTTCTTAGGTTTCTGAAATCATTTGGGCTGAAAATTGTTTTCATAGCAATTTTCCAGCACTATAGACACGGTAAAGAGAAAGTAGAACCAGAAAAAGTTACAAAAAGAATCAATTTAAAAGCAGAATCCTATTCATGACCAATCACATACTTCAAAATATTTGATTTGAAAGTTGTTAATGTTTTAAGGCCTATGAGCTTTAAAATTGCCATTTTGTTTTTTTTTTATTAATTATGTACATTTCATTGATAGTATCCATCTTTTATTTGAGAAGAAATTCGCAAAAGGGTGAGAAATAGTTCAAATTAAAAGAAGGATCCAAGAATATAGAATTAGAAAAGATATAAATCAGAAGGAACTAGCTGAGAAAGTTGGAGTGAGGAGGGAAACCATATCTTTCCTGGAAAGAGAAAAGTATAATCCCTTACTAAAGTTGACGCAAAAGTAGCAAAGGAATTGAATAAGACCATAGACGATCTATTCATCTTTGAGAAAGAGTAAGATAGTGTAATAATTAAGAGTTTTAGGAGGGAAGTGAAAAGTTTTATTATGTCTTTTACTTCTTTTCATCTTGTTCCTGATTTGCTTTTCGTTCTTTATCTGTGGCGAAAGATAGATTTACCAACTTTTGTTGTCCCAAGTTTATTATTTGATGTTCAGACTGCTTTAGTGTTCTTTGGTTTCCTGTGAAGTCCTCTAAAAATCTTTATTCTCACTTTTATCTTTTCCAGTCTTTTAGGTCTTGGTCTTGCAGGAGTTATGTATTTTCTCAGAATTTAAAAATCTTAAAACGTCTGAAATTTATTTTTTATAAAAGAGAGCTGTTACAGGGTATAAAGCAACGAATTTAGTGCCCCGACCGGGATTTGAACCCGGGTCCAGGGATCGAGAGTCCCTAATGATTGGCCGGTCTACACTATCGGGGCTTTGTGGTTTTTGTTTTGTGGTTTTCAGAAGTCTGCCATCATGTTGGGGTCTATTTCTAGTATTAGGTTTCCTTTTCGGAATATTCTTACGTTTCCGTCTGTTTTGGAGACTGTTATTGAGAGTGAGTTTGTTGTTTTTGTGATTGATGCTGCTGAGGTGTGTCGTGATCCTAGGCCGCTTGGTATGTTTATTTTGGCGTTGGTTTCTACGAAGGTTCCTGCGGTTTTTATGTGTCCTTTTTTGGTTATTATGAATGCTCCGTCTAGTTTTATTAGTTCCATTATGCTTTTTAGTGCTTCTTTTTGTTTGATGTTTCTGTTTTTTCTTTCATGTCCTTTGTATGGGTTTATTATTAGTTGTCTGCTTTTTTTGATTACGTTTTTGCTGTCTCCGATTATGAAGAATGCTCCGAATGTTCTTCCTTTTTTGTTCACGGATCTTCCGATTTTTATTGCTATGTCTATTATCCTTTCTATTACTTGTTGGTCTGCTTCTTGGAGTTTCATTAGTTTATTGAATCCTATTCCGTCTATTTTGTCGTCTACTTTTCTTAGTATTATTACTCCTTCGTCTGCGTTGTAGCAGGTGATTTTGTCTCCTTCTTTTATTGTGTTTTCTTCGTATGCTCTTAGAATTGAGTGTTGTATTATTGATATTTTTCCTAGGGATTTGAAGAATATTTTTGTTTTTTTGGTTTTGAGGTTTTTGTATATGTTGTTGTTTGCTGTTGCTATTATTAGTGATTTGTTGTTTTTTTCGGTTTCTTTGAATTTTTTTATGGTTTGGTTTATTTTTTCTTGGTTGTTGGAGACTATTAGTAGGTAGTCTGAGTTTGTGGATTTGTATACGGCGTTTGCGTCTTGTATGTTTTCATTATTCATGGGGTTCCCTACTTTGATGAGTTGATTAGAATATTTTTTTGTTGAGAAGGTTTTATTTTGTTTTTTGGTTTTTTATTAGGTTTTTTGTTTGTTTTGTTTATTTTGTGTTTGGAGAAGTATGGTAGCCCGGAGCGGATTCGAACCGCTGTCGCAGGCTCCAAAAGCCCGCATGATTGGCCGCTACACCACCGGGCTATATCTCTTTTTTGAGATTTACCCTTTCAACTTCGTTATAACAGATGAACATTTTGCGTTATAAATATCTTATGGTGGGTGCTGATTTGGGGTTTTGTTTTTGCTTGTTTTGTTTTTGTGTTGGTTCTGTGTTTTTTTGTTTGTTTTGTGGGTTGGGGTTTGGTTTGTTTTTTTGTTTTTTTGTTCTTCAATATTTTTGGTTAATGGTTTGTTGTTGTTAATTGGTTTTGTTGGTTTTTGTTGTGGTTAGTTTTATTTTATGATTAGTTTTTAGTTGATTAGTTTTGTAAAATTTTTTGGTATGGAAGATTTTTTCCGAAAGCCTTATAAGGAAAACTTTGCAAACTAGTCTTGGAGGAGTCTTAATGGAAGATGCCATGATTGAGAAATCATCTGAGGGAAATACCATATCTGTAAATAAAAATTATTGCAAAGGATGTGAAATCTGCGTAGAAAACTGTCCAGTAAACGTATTTGAAATGTCAGAAGAAATCACAGACAGCGGATACCATTACTCAGTACCTCAAAATGTAGGAGATTGTATTGACTGTAAACAATGCGAATTAATGTGCCCAGATTTCGCTATAAAAGTAAATGAAGAAGATTAACTAGAATTTCATTTAAGTAGGAAGGAAAAAGATGGAAAAAATTAGTAAAGTTTTCTTGAACGAAAAAGGACTTCCTCAAAAAAAATCAATAACTAAATTTCAAACTTTTTCTAATTATATGTTATGCTTTTTTTCTAGTTTTAGTATTGCTAAAAAATAATTATGGGGGCTACTCGATATGAATGATGAAAAATTGAATAATCTACCATTTAAAACAGGAAAAGATTTTATTCATGGTGATGAAGCGGTTGCTAGAGGAGCTATCCTAGCTAACTGCAAATTTTATGGTGGATACCCGATAACACCTGCTAGTGAAGTTATGGAACAATTATCTTATTACTTGCCAAAGGTTGGAGGGGATTCTGTTCAGATGGAAGATGAATTAGGATCTATAGCAGCTGCAATAGGAGCTTCTTGGGGAGGTAAAAAGGCTATGACTGCAACCAGTGGACCTGGTTTCTCTTTGATGCAGGAGAATTTAGGTTATGCAGTTATGACTGAAACTCCATTGGTTGTGGCAAATGTTCAGAGGGGAGGACCTTCAACGGGCCAGCCTACTCTGCCAGCTCAAGGAGATATTATGCAGGCTAAGTGGGGTACTCATGGAGACCATCCAATAATTGCGTTAAGTCCAACATCAGTCCAAGAAACAATAGAAATGACAGTAAAATCCTTTAATTTAGCTGAAAAATACATGAATCCTGTTGTATTATTATTAGATGCTGAAATGGGTCATATGAGAGAAAATGTGGAAACACCTGAAGAAGTGGACATAGTTCCAAGAAATGATGAAATGCCAGTATTCAACCAGGGGAACAGAAGACACATAACCGGACTGGTAAGTGATGAAGATGGATTCCCGCAAACATCTGACATTGAGTTAGGAAGAAATAATATTAAAGAACTTTATAATAAAGTAGAAAATAATAAAGAAGATATAATAGATTATGAAGAATACCAAGTAGAAGATGCAGACAAAATCTTGATCTCTTATGGAACTAGCGCAAGATCGGCAAAACATGCCGTAGAAATGGGAAGAGAACAGGGACTCAAAATAGGAGCCTTCATATTAAAAACAGTATGGCCATTCCCATATGAGAGACTAAGAGAAATTGAAGCAGAAGAATTCATAACAGTAGAAATGAATTTAGGACAAATTTACCACGCTGTCAGAGAAACCCATCCTCAAAGAACAGAGAAATTCACAAGCGTTGGCGGAGTAATTCCTGATCCAAGAAAGATTATTCAAAAAGTAAAGGAGGGAAAATAGATGTGGAAAACTGACCAAGAAATAGCAGATGAATATTTAAGAGATGGACAACTACCTCATATGTTCTGTCCAGGATGTGGAATAGGAATAACCTTAAATAACTCTTTAAGAGCGATAGATGAACTTGGATGGGATAAAAATGATATGGCATGGGTCTCAGGAATCGGATGTTCATCACGAGTACCTAGTTATGTGGACGCAGATGCTATGCATACAACCCATGGTAGAGCCCTCGCCTTTGCTACCGGAATAAAAGTAGCGAACCCCGATCAAAAAGTAGTTGTATTTGCAGGAGACGGAGATATGGCAGGTATAGGAGGAAATCATTTAATACATGCCATAAGAAGAAATATCGATATTAATGTCATCCTAATAAATAATTTCATATATGGAATGACAGGCGGTCAAACTGCTCCAACTACTCCAAGCGGATCAAAAAGTTCAACAGCACCATTTGGAAATGTTGAACACCCATTTGACATATCAGAATTAGCAACATCAGCTGGAGCTTCATATGTGGCAAGATGGACAGTTAACACTCCTCAAATGATAAAAGATTCAGTGAAGAAAGGATTTTCCAAGAAAGGATTTTCCTTGATAGAAGTAATGTCACCATGTCCAGTATCTTTCGGACGTAGAAATGAACAACCAACTGCTGTGGATATAATGGAATGGTACAAGGAGAACACAACACAGGACGAAGACGAAGCAGATGAAAAAATATTAGTTGGAGAATTCGTTGACAAAGAATTAGAAGAGTACACAGACGAATTAAGAAAATTAAAGAAAAGAGAATCCCTAGAAGGGATAGAAATTCCAAATCCAGAACAAGAAACTGAAAGAATGGAGGAGTAAAAATGAGAAAAGAAATACTCTTTGTAGGAATAGGAGGACAAGGACTAGTAACCTCCTCAATACTACTAGGCGAAGCAGCAATGAATAAAGGACTTAACTCAGTACAAGCACAAACATACGGATCAGCCAGCAGAGGAGGACTAGCCAGAGGAGACACCGTAATATCAGACTCAGAAATCAACTTCCCCAGAGTCCTAAACGCAGACATAGGAGTATTCCTAGACCAAGAAAAATACGACAAATACAAAGACATGGTCAAAGAAGACGGCTTAATAATCCACGACACAGAACTAGTCGAAGTAGATCCCAACGGAAGAAAATCAAAAGGAATGGAATTCATAACCACAGCAGAAGAAATAGGAAGCAAAATGGCAGCAAACGTAGTAGTACTAGGCAGCCTAGTCGACAAACTAGACTTCTTAACCGTCGAATCCGTAGACAAAATACTTGAAAACAAATTCTCCGACGAAACCCTCGAGGTAAACAAAAAAGCCTTTAGGAGGGGTCGTGATCTAAATAGGGATTGAGATGGAAATAAGCCTAGTTCCAATAGGACGCCTACCAGATGAAACTCTAATCGAAGACATCAAAAAACAGATGCAGAAGTCGTTAAACGACATAGAAAACTTTCAAATAACAAAAAAACAGCAAAAACAGAAAAATAAATCAAAAATAATCCCTTTTACCTTTAATTTTCCTTTTCATAACACTAAAACAGCTCTAAACCTAAAAACAGACTATTCTATAGAAACCGATAAAAAAACAGAATTCAGCTTCAAAATCCATAACAAAATAAAACCAATAAAAAAACCAAACCACAAATCATTCGAAATAAACATCACAACAGGAGAACCCATCAAACTAAACCCCCTATCATACGACGAAAAAAAAGGAGGAAGACTAACAGAAACCCTATACAACGACCTCTGGCAAAGACTATCAAAAACAGACACAGACCTAATCGCAGGATTCATAGACGCAAAACTACTTAACAAAACCTTCGAATTCTACGAAAACATGTACGCCAGATACGAAGACCACAAAAACGGAAAAGGAGGAGCAATAATATCAATAAAAGAACTATACGAAAAACAAAAACGAATAAAATCAGTAAAAAGAATAACAAAAGCACTACTCCATGAAATAGGCCACGGATTCGGACTCGGACACTGCAACCCCCCATGCGTAATGGCCGACGCCAAATCCATAAAAAAACTAGACCAAAACGAAATATACTACTGCAAAGAATGCCAAAAATCAATCAAACAAAACATAAAAAAAGAAACCAAAAACAAAAAAACCGAAGAAAAAACCAAGAATAAAGACAAAAAATGGAATATATCATTCTCAACCCTTGGCCTCAGCAACTCACTTGAGAAGAGGTAAAAAATGAAATGGAGTGAATGGAAACCCCACTACGAAGAAATAAAAGAAAAATTCAGAAAAACAAACCTACAAATCAACTTCTCAGAAGACCGCACGGCAGCTCTGATACTGCAAAAAATAATGAAGGAAAACCAAAACCAAAAAAAATTATCTAAAATATCCAACCAAATCTATAACCAAGAAGTAATAATCTTCGGAGCAGGACCATCACTTGAAAAACATCTAAAAGAATTCGACCCAAAATACACCGGGAAAAAAACAATAATATCAGTAGATGGGGCAACAGAAGCATTTAAGCAATCAGAAATAAAATGTAAACCAGATCTAATAGTCACAGATTTAGATGGGAACATAGAAAGCATAAAAAAATTCAGTAATGAAGGATCTGACCTAATAATACATGCACACGGAAACAATATAAACAAGATAAGGAAACATGTTCCCCAATTCTCAGAAGTAATGGGGACTACTCAAATAAAACCTTTACCACTTATCCGTAACTTCGGTGGATTTACTGACGGAGACAGAGCAGTTTTTTTATCAGAAGAACTAGGAGCTAAAAAAGCAGTACTAGGAGGAATGGACTTCGGAAAGAAAATAGGAGAATACTCTAAACCAGCACTCAAAGAACCAAAAAAAGCCTCAAAAATTAAACAAATGAAACTAAAGATAGCTAAATACCTAATTCAAATGATAAAGAAAAGAGGAAAAATGAAGAATATCAAATACTTAAATGAGTGAAAACCTCCTTAAATTAAATACTTTCGAACTTGAAGAATTAAAATATCTGAATACAAGTTAAAAAGAGTAAATTTTAATTTAAATTTTTTTCATATAGTAAAACTGTTTCTCTCTCATTTTCTTTAGGTTGAAAATCTTTCTTCAGTAAATGATCTACCTTTCCATCCCAAGAATCCAACATGTAAATAACTTTATAACCTTCAAAGGTTCTTTTAACTAGATTAATTAATTCTATGAATGTATTTAAGTTTTCTGGAATGATAAAAGGTATGTAGATTTCTTCTTCAGGTCTTTTTTCAGAAAATTTTAATGCAAAAATAGAATTTTGAAACCCGAAAACATTTAGTTCCTTCAAATAACTTTCATTGGCTGGAAAAAATTTCCAATCGTAATTAATATAATTTAAGTTATCTTCTATTTTTTCTAATTCTTTTAAAGGTTCTAAGCTTTTGATAATATTTGAATCTTTTAATTTTTCCAGTTTATAATCCTTATTTCTTAAATTTTCTAGGTTCTTAACTTCTCCTAGTTCGAACAAAGAAAAAGATTCCTTTTTCTTAAATCCACTCTTTTTACCTAACTTTATACTTCTTTTATTTTTGAAATGAGAAACAAATCTGATTTTATTATAACCTTTTTTCGCTGCTTCTTTAATCATATAATCTGTTAATTTACTTCCAATTCCTTTAAGTTGGTGTTCTTTCTTAACTCTAATACCTTCAAGAAATCCGATATTATTTGAGTGTTCTGAAAGCTTGCAGAATGCTAATATTTCATTATCTTCTTCGTAGATATATAAATTGTTTCCAATCCATTTTTCAAGAATATTTTCTATATAATCATTATGATTTGGGAATGCATTTCTAGAAATTTCCTTGAGTTTCTCTTGATCTTTTAATCTAGCTTTTCTGAATCCCATATCTCTTTCCCTCTTCTTTCTCCTGTGAATTTGTTAGCTTCTGAGTAAACAAAAGTTTGGGTTAGATTGACATCAGGATAACTTCTTACTTTTTTTATAACTTCTCTTATCTGTTTAAAATCATCTGCCTCTATTCTTATTAAGACATCGTAATCACCGTAAACAACATTACATTCGGAAATATGATCCAATTTCTTAAATTCTTTTATCAGGTCTTTTTCTTTTCTATGGGTTGTGTCTAAAAGTACTATTGCCTCTGGCATGGATCTCACAGTTAATTTTAGAGTTCTTTTTATATTATTTTGTTGGTGAAATCTGGTAAGACGAAAGAATTTTAAATTGTATTTTAACTATAAGAATTAGGGGAGAAATATTTCTGAAATAAGTGAGGTAGAATCTTTTATATTGGTTACTCATCCTTCTCATCGTAGATATGATGCTGAATGGGAGATCGAATGGGCTTTAGAGGGTATGGATTATACGATAATTGAATCTGATTATTATGGAGTATTGTTAGTAGATATAAGTTCTGAAAAAGTTCTTGATGCATTTCAAAGAATTAAGGATTTTGAGACAACTTCTATTTTTCATGTAATTCCTTTAAATTATGTTGTGGATTCGAATATTTCTGATATAAAGTCTGTTGCGGTTAAATTATGTGATGGGATTAGTGAGGTTGACAAGTTTGCTGTAAGGTGTAATCGGAGGGGTAATAAATTAGATTCTAGTAAGGAAGTTGAGAGAAAGGTTGGAGCTTTAGTTGTTGAGGAGACTAATGCAGAAGTTGATTTGGAGGATCCAGATTTTTACGTTAATATTGAAGTTTTAGGGAGTAAAACTGGTGTTGGATTATCTGAAGAAAGACTTAGAAAAACTACTAAATAAAAGTAGATTTTATTTTTTTCAAGGTTTTAAGTAACAAAATTTTTAGAGGTTATAATATGGGTAGTGAAGAGCATAAAGATTCGGCTCCTATGGAGTTAGATTTTTCTGTTATAACAGTTAGTGATTCTTTGAGTAGAGGTGAGCGTGAGGATAATTCTGGGGATTTGATTTCGGAGGAGATGAGTGATAAGGGACATAATTTAGTGGAGAGAGTTCAGATTCCGGATGAAGAAATGTATATTCTTAAGGAGATTTCCAGAATTTTAGTAGATTTTGATGTGGATGTTATTATTACGACTGGTGGTACAGGAATTTCTGAGAGAGATAAAACGATTGAAACTCTTCGAAAAATTTTTGACAAGGAAATTGAAGGGTTTGGAGAACTTTTTAGAAAGTATAGTTACGATGAAGTTGGTACTGCTACCGTTCTTTCCCGAGCCTCAGCTGGTGTTGTCGATGGTGCTGTTATTTATAGTTTACCGGGTAGTGTAAACGCTGTGTCAACAGGTATGAAGATCATTAAATCTGAAGCCCCGCACATGACGAAACATTTGAAAGACTAGAGGAAGGTGAATAAACTGTATAATGGATTAACTAAGTATCAAAAGGCAATGAAAATAATTCTAGATGATGTAGAAACAATTAAATCAGAGAAAATCTTATTAGAAAATGGTTTAAACAGGGTTCTAAGAGAAAATATTTATTCTCCAATAGATCTACCACCCTTTGACAGATCAGCAATGGACGGATTCGCCGTCAAATCTAAATACACATTCAAAGCAAATGAAGAACCAATAACGCTCAAGAAATCTGAAGACACAATAACACCAGGCAAAAAATATGAAAAAAAATTAGAAGAAAAAGAAGCAGTAGAAATAACAACTGGAGCATTGATGCCGAAAAATAAAGATTCAGTAATAAAGACAGAAGAAGTAGAGATCCTAGAAAATAAAATAGTGATAAATGACCCAGTATCACCTGGAAAAAATGTATCAAAAAAAGGAGAGGACCTTAAAAAAGATCAAAAAGTATTAAACGAAGACAAAACCTTAAAACCGCAAGATCTAGCAATTCTAAAATCAATAGGAAAAGAAAAAATAAACACATCCAAAAAACCGAAGATAGGAATAATAGCAACAGGAAACGAATTAATAAAAGAGTGGAGCCAAGATACAGAACCCGGAAAAATAGTAGATATAAACTCAATACTAATACAAAACTTAGCAATAAAAAAGAATTTAACTCCTAAAAAATACGGAATATACCCAGACCAAAAAGAAAAAATAAAGAAAATACTTAAAAAATCAATAAAAGAAAACGATATAACAATAATCACCGGAGGAAGCTCAAAAAGCAAAGTAGACATACCACCAAAGATACTGAACATGAAAGTCCATGGAATAAACATAAGACCAGGAAAAGCCTTCGGATACTCAAAACTAAACCAAAAACCAGTATTCACAGTATCAGGATACCCAGTAGCAGCAATGATACAATTCAAATCAATAATAGAACCATATACACACAACTTAATAAGAAACAAAAACTACACACTAAAACAAATCCTGAACAAAAAGCAACAAACAAAGAAAACATATAAAACAAAAACCAAAATAAACTCAGTACTAGGAAGAAGACACTATATCCGAGTAAAAATAGATAAAAAAACCAACAAAATCGAACCAATAAAGAAAAAAGGTAGCGGAATAATTTCATCCCTCACCCAATCAGATGGATACATCATAATCCCCGAAGACTCCGAAGGATATAAAGAAGGGGAAGAAGTAGAACTCATCCCATGGTATTAAATATTTTGCTTACAATTTTTCAATTGGAGGTTTAATAATGAAAGCTATTGTACTCACTGGAGGTTTTGGAACTAGATTAAGGCCGATGACTTTTACAAGACCTAAACCAATGGTTCCTGTATTAGGAAAGCCTAATTTAGGGTATATACTTGACGGATTAGAAAACACAAAAAGTGTAGATGAAGTATTAATATCACTACATTACATGAAACCAGAGATAAAGGATTACATTGATAATGAATTTTCAGATTATGGAAAAGAGATTACCTACGTTGAGGATGAATATCCTTTAGAAACTGGTGGTTCTGTAAAAAATGCTGCAAAAAATATTGATGAAGATGAACCTTTTTTAGTTGTTTATGGTGATGTATTTACTAATATGGATTATCAGAAGTTAATAGATTCTCATGGAGGAAGTGATTTAACCTTAGCAGTTACAAAAGTCTACGATCCTGAGAGATATGGAGTGGTAAAGGTTGAAGATGGGAAGATCGTTGACTTTGTGGAAAAACCTTCCAGTCCTGAAAGAAATTTGGTAAGTGCAGGAATCTTTGTAATGGAACATTCTAAATTGGATTTAATAGAGGATGGGGAAGAAGTTTCAATGGAGAGGGAAGTTCTTCCTAAAATTAAGATGAATGCCTACAGAATTCCAAAAGAAGAGTATTGGATGGATCTTGGAACTCCTAGAGATTATAAAAGCGCTCATAAGATAGCTTTAGATAATATGTATGAAAATGATTCTCACATACATTCTGAGTCAGAGATACCTGATGACGCAACTGTAAGGGGTCCAGTTTACATTGGTGAAGATGTTGAGTTCGGTGAAGGAGTTGAAATAGGGAGATATACTTTTATTGGGGATAATGTTAAGCTGGATAATAGAGCAAGAGTTAATGAATCGATTATTCTTAGAAGGTCGGATATAGGGCCTGAATCTCAAATAAAGGACTCTATATTATGTGAGGGAGTTAAAATTAATAGAGATGTAATAGTGAAGGAGAATGCTATTTTAGGTGATTTTGCTCAGGTATTTGATGAGAAAGTGGTTTATGGTGGTCGTATAGGTCCTTGGAAGAAGGTGGAGGAAAGTTTAGGTTATATCAGGATTAAGGTGGATCCGGATAAAGTTAGACCTGATAGAACTCCTAGTAAATGTCCTTTAGGACTTTCAGAATGTGTTTATGAGAAATATAAGGGAATTGCAGCAGAAAAGCCACCATGCGATGAGTGTATGGAAAATCAATGGTTATTCTAGTATTCAACTTCTTTCTCTAAAATTAGTTTTTTTTCTTGGTAGGGGTTCAGATATCTGGGACGAATGATATTTCCCATCCTTTTTTTGATTCTTCAATATTCATCATATGGTAGGTTATGGCTTTTACTTCTGTTCCTACTATGTGTTTTTCTGTGTTGAATTCTTCTCCTTTACATGTTGCTTTGAGCTTATTGTTTTCTATTTCTACTTTGAATTTGGAGAAAATTAATCTTTTTGTATCGAATTTTATTATTATTTCTTCTAGCCATTCGTATAGGAGGGCTTGTATGTTTTCTGCTTCTGCTTTTATTTGAATTTGTTTAGTTGGTTCTACTTGTTCTGTGTTAGTTATTATGTTTGTTATTCCTAGTGCTGAGTTTTCGAATGCTTCTTCGATGTTTTTTCCGTATGCTTTGATTCCTATGTCTGCTGTGTGTTCGAAAAATTCGTATTTTTTCATCTTATTTACCTTTTTTAGAAGTATTTGGTTTTTAGAATATGGTTTTTTGGGTTATGATTTTGAAAAAAAGGGATAAGAAGGTAGAGATTTGGAATTAGTTTAGTTTCTTTTATCTTCGAGTAGTATTCTTTGTTCTTCTCTTGCTACTACTTTTCTTATTGAGTTTACTGCGTCTGGATTTGCTGAGAGGCTGTCTATTCCGTATCTTACTAGGTGTTTTGCCATTTCTGGGTCGCTTGCTGCTTGTCCGCATATTGATGATTCTACGTCGTGTTCGTTGCATTTTTTGATTACTCTTTCCATTAGGCTTAGTACTGCTGGGTGTTTTTCGTTGTAGAGTTTTGCCACGTTTTCGTTGTTTCTGTCTACTGCTAGTGTGTATTGTGTTAGGTCGTTGGTTCCGAATGATACGAAGTCTATTCCTTCTTCTATGAATTTTTCTATTGTTAGTGCTGCAGCTGGTATTTCGATCATCATTCCGAATTCTAGGTCTTCGTGCGGTTCTAGTCCTACTTCTTTTGCTATTTCTTTAGCTTTTGTTAGTTGGTCTACGTTTGCTACTAGTGGTAGCATTATTCCGATGTTTTCGTATCCTTCATCTTTTATTAATGATTTTATTGCTTTGAATTCGGTTTTCAGTAGTTCTGGTCTGTCCATTTCTCTTCTTATTCCTCTCCATCCTAGCATGGGGTTGTGTTCTTCTGGTTCGTCTTCCCCTCCTTCAAGTTCCTTGAATTCGTCTGTTGGTGCATCGAGAGTTCTATACCAGATTCTTCTTGGATAAAAGGCATCTGCCACCTCTCCAATACCATCTTTCAGGCTTTCTATCAATTTATCTTCTTCCCCTCTTTGTAGGAAGTATTGAGGATGTTTTCCTATACCAAGAACCATGTGTTCAGCTCTAAGTAATCCTACTCCATCGGCACCTGTTTCTGCCGCTTTCTCCGCCGCTTCTGCAATACTAATATTTACCTTTATCTCGGTTGCTGTTACTGGTTGTGGAGCTTGTGCAACCACTTCTTTAGTTTCTGTTTCCTTTTCTTCTACTGCTTCTCTTCCTTCGTATACGGTACCCTTCTCACCGTCAACTGTAATAATTTTACCAGATTCTAAGACTTTCGTAGCTTCATCAGTTCCAACTATACAAGGTATTCCTAATTCTCTGGAAACTATAGCAGCATGAGAAGTTCTTCCACCCTCATCAGTTACAATAGCTGAAGCTCTCTTCATTGCCGGAACCATATCTGGATTAGTCATCGTTGTAACCATAACATCTCCTTCTTTAACCTTACTAATCTCATCAACTGTCTCAACTTTAACTACTTTACCGCTACCTCTACCTGGAGACGCACCAAGACCTTTAACCAAAACTTCTCCTAATCCTTCAGATTCTTCCATTTTTTCTTCCTCTTCATCCTCTCCTTTTTCTTCTAAAGTTGTAACGGGTCTGGATTGAACAATTTGTAATTCATCAGTATCCGTATCGTATGCCCATTCAATATCTTGAGGAGCATTGTAATGATCTTCAATTTTTATTCCTATTTCAGCAAGTTTCTTAATTTTTTCATCATCTAAACATTCCTTTTCAACGTACTCTTCCCCTAATTGATCTTCAGTATCAACTTTTACTGTTCCAACACCTTTCTCAGGATCCCTTACTATCATAATCTTCTTTTTAGCTATATGTTTATCCTTAATATTTAGATTTTCTTTGTCAACGATATATTCATCAGGGGATACTGCGCCACTTACTACAGATTCTCCAAGTCCCCAACTTGCATTTATCATGATCTCGCTAGTATCGTTGTTAGCTGGATTAGCTGTGAACATAACACCGGCAGTTTCTGAATTAACCATTTTCTGGACAACAGCGCTTAAATAAACTTTAGAATGATCAAATCCTTGTCTTTCCCTGTAATAAGTAGCTCTAGTAGTCCATAGAGAAGCCCAACATTTCTGCACAGAATCGAGAAGAGAATCAACACCGCTTATATCTAAATAAGTTTCTTGCTGACCAGCGAAAGATGCATCAGGAAGATCCTCTGCTGTTGCAGAACTTCTAACAGCAGTATAAACATCATCCTTACCATACCTCTCATTCATCTCCTCATAAGCATTAACAATCTCATCCCTAATATCATCAGGCATCTCCGTACTCTTAATAAGATTTCTAATCTTCTTAGCAGTATCATTCAACTTATCAGAATCTTCATAATCCTCAACATCATCAATTAATTCCATAATCTTGTCTTGAATACCAGTTTCACTAACAAAAACCTCGTAAGCATCCGCAGTAACACAAAATCCGGACGGCACAGGAATACCAGCGTTAGTCATCTCCCCCAAGTTAGCACCCTTACCACCAACAAGTTCTACATCATCACCATCCAAATCTTCAAACCATTGTATATAATCATAATCCATTCATTCACCCCA
>CAYNOZ010000006.1:0-7760 GCA_964398955.1 uncultured Thermococci archaeon
CTAAGCATAGAAGAAGGAACAAATAATTACACACTCTATCATAATGGAGGCGACGATGTCAAGGTGTCGGCAAATACCACTGAAGGCTGGAGCGCTTTTGGTAGTGATTCAGACCCTAAAGAGATGTCAGCTGGAGATTCTGAAGAGCTAAATATAACTAAAAGCGGTAGTACTTACACTATAACTGTTACTGATGTTAATTCTGATACGGTGCTTCTTAGAACAACTGTAAATGATTAAATAATTCTCTTTTCTATAATTTTTATTCTTTTTTTGTTGTCGATTGGGGGTTTGGTCGGTGCCGAGAACCGTATCGGGTTGGCAACCGATTATTTGGTGATACTCCTCTTTTAGAGTACACCTCCTATAGAGGTTCTCCACGAAAGTTGAAATTACCAGCTCCCCGGCAAAAACGATATTAATTAATAAATAACACTTAAATGTTTACTCCTAATTTATTCTATATTTTTGATGCTTAATATACATTAAAAAGGGTAAAATATCTAATTTAGTGGTTTTTTATATCTTTATGGTTTCGTATAGACTATTAAAATATTTATTATTATGATTTCAGTATTTAGAAGTTAGTTAAATATCAGAGCCTAACTAATTTATAAATATTTTTCTTGTGGTGGTTCTAATTTGAATTGAAAAGTATTATAAAATATATTTTCCATAATGTAACGTATATTAGAATAAATTAGGAAATGAGGTATTACAATAGTTCAATTATCTTTATCTTCTGTTAATGTTAATAATAATGATTTATTTCATTTTTGTATTTTACGAACTGGGGTTTATTTTATGAAAAATATTAATTCAGAGTCAATAAAGTAGTCATTGAAGCAATAAAAGAAGCTCACAGAAAATCATTATGAAAAAAGAACCCATATACATTTATCCCAAATACTTTTTTCATTATACAAGATAGGAATTTAAAAAGGTTTCAAAGGATGAAATGAGGAAGTAATTCAATTTAAACATACTATTAGATTTTGACTTAATATAAAAGACGTATGTTCTTATTGAAATATTATTTGAAAAAGTACTGTTTTTCTTAGTATAAAGATTTTTTTGGGATATTCAAAGTAGTAACGGAGGGCTCATTTAAGTCTTGATTTCGTATTATCAATATTATTTCTGACGAGGACACTATAAAAGTAATTTCAACGTTTTTTTTTCGTATTTAAACCCTTTTAGGTAATTTTATCTTTGATTCTTCCTTGATATTTGTTTTTCGGATATATATATTCTTATGTAATAACTTCTTAAAAATGAAAAGTTTTTTTAATAATTTTAGAAATAATTCATTAACTTTTAGATTTTTAGATCTTTTTGGTCTGGAAATCATAAGTATTCATTTAATGTCATTTTGTTTTTGTTTTGATTTTCTTTTGGTTTGGTTTGATTTCTATTATTTTTCTCTTTTTTTGGTTTGATTTTTGAATCTTTTTGTGGTGGTTAAATTGGTTTTAATCTTTTATTTTTCTTTTTTATTCATTTATTTATGTGATGTTTTGTTGTATGAGTGGTTTGTTGTTGGGTTTTCTTTTTTTGGGTTGTTGGACTAATTTGTTCATTTTTGGTGGTAGGTTATAAATACCTTGGATTAAAATATGTTGTGTAATATTATCTTTATATAATCAGGATTAATTATTCAGATTTTTTAGTGGAGTGGTATTTATGTCTTCTAAGTCTAGTGAGATGGATGAGCCGATGCATCCTGCAGGGTTCAGTGATGATGAGGAGATTTTGGAGTTGTTAGAGCCTAGTGTGCGGGAATGGTGGAAAAAAGAGTTTGAAGAGTTCAAAGATGTTAACAAGGGTGGTTATTTCACCCCGCCACAGAGAAGGGCCATACCTAAGATTCATGAAAGGCAGAATACTTTAGTTGCTAGTCCAACTGGTAGTGGTAAAACTTTAAGCAGCTTTATAAGCATAATTAATGAGCTATTCAAGATTTCAAAGGATGATGGGTTAGAGAATGAGGTTTACTGCTTATATATTAGTCCTCTTAAGAGTTTGGCTAATGATATTCATAGGAATCTTGAGAAGCCTTTGAGTGAGATTGAGGAGATTGCGACGGAGAGGGGGGAGGATGTTGAGTCGGTGAGGCATGCGATTCGGCATGGGGATACGAGTAGTTATGAGAAGTCTAAGATGTTGGATGAAACGCCTCATATATTGAATACTACTCCTGAAACTTTAGCGATTCTTCTTAATTCTCCTAAGTTCCGTGAGAAACTGAAGAATGTGAAATGGGTTATTGTTGATGAGATACATGCATTAGCAGATAATAAGAGAGGAGTACATCTTAGTTTGAGTCTGGAAAGATTAGCTGAAATAGCAGACGAAGAATTCACAAGAATCGGTTGTAGTGCAACAATAGAACCTCTTTGGGAGATAAGCCTCTACCTAGGCGGATATAATAGCCCTGACAATTTAAGGCCAGTAGAAATAGTTGATACTAGGTTTGTGAGGGAGTATGATTTAGAGATGAGGACGCCGGTGCCGGACCTAATAAACACCTCACCTAAGAGGATTTCTGATAATCTTTATCAGTATTTGGATAGGATGATTGGGGATCATGAGAATACTTTGATTTTTACTAATACTAGGAGTGGTGCTGAGAGGGTTCTTCATAATTTGAGGGAGAGGTTTCCTGATAGGTATGGTGATGAGAATTCTGGTGCTCATCATGGGAGTCTTTCTAAGGATAAGAGGATTGAGATTGAGGAGAAGCTTAAGTCTGGTGAGATTGATTTTGTTACTTCTAGTACTAGTCTTGAGCTTGGGATTGATATGCCTTATATTGATTTGGTTGTTCAGATTGGTAGTCCTAAGAGTGTGAAGGGTCTTCTTCAGAGGGTTGGTAGGTCTGGTCATGAGATTGGTCAAACTGCTAAGGGCCGTGTTATTGCTCTTGATAGGGATGAGTTGGTTGAGTGTTCGGTGATGGTTCAGAAGGCTAAGGAAGGGTTTATTGATCAGGTTCAGATCCCTGAAAGAAGTTTAGATGTTTTAGTGCAACATGTTTACGGTATGGCTATTAATGGACCTATTGAGTATGATAGGATTAAGGATATTGTTAAGAGAAGTTATAATTACAGGGATATTAGTGATGAGGAATTTGATATAATTATGGATTATATGACTGCAGAGTACACTGGTATGGAGGATAGAAATATTTACGCTAAGATCTGGCATGACGAGGATAGTGGAATGGTTGGTAAAAGAGGTAAAATGGCTAGAGTAATCTACTACACTAATATTGGAACTATTCCGGATGATTTCAGTGTTGATGTTAAGACTAGAGGTGAGAAGAAATGGATGGGTAAGCTAGATGAACAGTACCTAGACACATTAGAAAAAGGAGATGTATTCGTACTAGGAGGGGAAAGACTAACCTATAGATACAGAAGAGGAAGCCAAGTATACGTAGATAAAACCAACGCAAAACCTAACGTCCCAAGCTGGTACTCAGAAAGACTACCACTAAGCTACGACCTAGGAAAAAACATACTAAAATTTAAGGACGCAGCAATACAGAAATACTTCGAAGATAACTTGTTGGATTGGTTGAAGAAGATGCCGGTCGACACGAATAGTGCTAAAAGCCTTTACAGCCTATTCGACCAACAAATAAAATACCAGAGAAAGGAAAGCATAAGCACACCAAATAGACTAGTAGTGGAAGAACATGAAGATGAAAACAAAAGATATTACTACTTCAGAAGTAATTACGGAAGAAAATTCAACGACGGACTAAGTAGAATCATAGCCTACCAAATAAGCAAAAACCATAACATCAATGTTACGATAAGTATAACAGATACTGGTTTTGCCTTAGGAATGCCAATAAATAGATACGTGGATATAGAAGATGTATTTGATTCTATCGATCCTGATGATGCAAGAAAAATACTGAGAAAATCCTTGAAGGATACTAACCTATTGAAAAGAATATTCAGAATAAACGCAACAAGAAGCCTAATGATCCTTAAAAACTATAAGGGGAATAGAAAATCGGCGAAAAGCCAGCAAATGAGTGCAGACATGCTAATACACTACGCCAAAGACCTGAACCAATTCGCACCACTAGAAGAAACCTACAGAGAAATAATAGAAGACAGACTAGAACTAGACCACATAAAAGAAATACTACAAAAAATAGATAAAAACGAAATCAGCATAGAAACAATCATCGTATCAACACCAACACCACTAAGCTTCGGCCTAGCAACACTAAACGCGAGTGACGCAGTCCTAGCAGAAGACAAAAACCAACTACTAAAAGAATTCCACGAACAAGTAATGAAAAAAATAGAAAGCTGAAGAGGAACCAGAATGCAGATAAAAAACCAAGAAATAAAATTCAAAGACGAAGCAATCTACCTAAAAAACCAGCAAACACTAGCAATATCAGACCTACACATAGGAAAAGAAGAACAACTAAGAAAAAACGGCCTAGAATTCCCACTAAAAGAAAGAAAAGAAATACTCAAAAGAATCAAAAAACTAACCCAAAAATACAACCCCAAAAACATAATATTCAACGGAGACTTCCTACACGACTTCAAAACAGTACCATACGGAGTAGACGAAACAATAGAAAAACTCTACCAAATAATAAAAAACAAACAAATAACAGTAACCATAGGAAGCCACGACACAATGATAAAACACACACTAAAAAACTACCCAGAAATAGAAATCACAGAAGAAAAACTCATAAACAAAACACTATACACACACGGACACAAAAAAATAACACCAACAAAAAACACAGAACTAATAATAATCGGACACGAACACCCATCAATAGAAATAAACCAACAAAAATTCTCCACCTACCTACACATAAAAACAAAAAACTACGACATACTCGTAACACCAGCCTTCTCACACCTAGCAAGAGGAGTAAAAATCAACAACATGAACCCAAAAGACTTCATGTCACCAATACTCCAACAAATAAACAAAAAACAAATCCACCCCATCATAATCGGAGACAAAACAAGAAAATTCCCAAACCTACAAAAACTCCAAAACCACTTCTAGACCAAACCAACACAACCCTCCAAAACAAATTCCAAAGAAAATAATCCAAAGTATTAACAATTAGTACTATTAAAGGATTAGAGGGGTAGTATGTCTGAGGAAATCTCTTCTTTTATTGATAATTTGATTCATAGAGCTACGCAGGAAAGAGGTAATGAGTTTGATTTAACGGTGAATGAGATTTATGAGGTTAGAATGGCTGGAAGAGTTGATTTCGGAGGTAGTGAATTAAGTGAACCTGAATTGTCTCCTTATGATAAGGTGAAGAGGAATGAAGATGACAGGTATGGTTGGTGGAACTTAGGACCAGGCCAGTACCTAATGGAGTACAATGAAGATCTAAAAGATTTAGGCGATAAAACAGCTGTAATCCAAACAAGAGATGAATTACTTAAAATGGGAGCATCTCACCCAACCCTTGAACTAAAAGAACTAAAAAAAGTACCTTTAAATGTCGGTGGAGCAGGCATAAAGATCAAAGAGAATGCAAGGGTAACAACTTTAAAAATAAAGTAGATACTCCAGATCTAACATATTTAAGTACTTGTTTCTAATAGTTTTAGAGTGTGTTAATATGGGTAAGAGTCCGTTTGACGTTAATCTTAAGGTTGGGGAAATTAAAAAAGCTGAAGATTTTTCAGAAGCTAGAAAACCTAAAATGTGTAAACTATGGATAGATCTAGGAGATAAACAGGTACAATCAGCAGCACAACTCCTTTACCATCACAATGTAGAGGATTTATTTGGAAAACAGGTTTTATGCGCTACTAATTTAGGAGAGGTTCGGATAGCAGGATTTAAGTCGGAAGTATTAACAGTAGGAGTTCCAGGAAGAGATGGGAATCCAGTACTGGTGCAACCAGCTAAAGATGTACCATTAGGCGGGGAACTATACTGAATTCATATCTTTTTGACTAATGATTCATTTTTTTCTCTGACTCTAACTTCTTCCACTTTTTCTGTTAGTTTTAGGGCTTCCTCTAATTTTCCTTTTTTCTCAGAGTATATTGTGTAAAGTTTTTCTCCTTTTCTTACTTCTTCTCCTTCTTTTTTATGGAGGTATATTCCGGATTTTTTATCTTTAGGAGCTCCTGCCCTACCCGCTATTTCACTAATTAATTCGTTATCTATATGTGTGACTTCTCCGTCATCAGGACTTCTTATATGGTTCTTGTGTTCTCCTAATTTTAGGTCTTCAGGTTCTATGTCTGGGTTTCCATTTTGGGCTTTGATTATTTCTTTAAATTTTTTCAATGCTTTTCCTGAGTCGAGGATTTTTTCAGCATTTTTATTGGAGTTAGCCATTTCTAGTAGGATTTCGGTTAATCTTAAGCTTTTTATTCTTAGATCTTCAGGTCCTTCACCTTTTAAAACTTTTAGAACATCTTTAGCTTCTAGTACAGGACCTATTCCATTTCCTATGGGTTGATCACCTCTAGTGATTGCACATTCAACTTCCATATCTAGTTGGTCTCCAACATACTTGAAATCTTCAGCCATCTCTTTAGCCTTTGAAAGATTTGTAACTTTTGTTCCTTCACCGTAAGGAATATCAATTACTACGTGGGTGGAGCCAGTACTTTTCTTCTTAGATAATACAGAAGCCAAAACTTGTCCATAAGGATCAAGTGAGAGAGGATACTCAGCCCTTATAATCTTATCATCAACAGGAGAAAGGTTAACAGAACCACCCCAAACCATACACCCATTAGTCTCATCAACAATCTCCCTAATCTTATCGATGCCGAATTCAACATCACAGAGAACCTCAACAGTATCCGAAGTTCCAGCAGGAGAAGTAATAGCTCTCGAAGATGACTTAGGAATAAGAATATCAGCAGCAGCAATAATAGAAACAATGATCGGAGTAACTCTATTACCGGCTACACCACCAATAGAATGCTTATCAGCAACAAAACTAGAATCCCACTCAACAACATCACCAACATCAACCATAGACCTAGTCAAATTCACAATCTCCTCCATAGACAACCCATTAGTGTAAATAGCAGAAACATAAGCACCTAGCTCAATATCGTTCAACCTGTCCTCATTAATATCTCTAACAATACGATCAATCTCATCCCCATCTAAACCACGATCATCTAACTTCTTCCTAATAAAATAAACAGACTCAGGCTTAGGAGCTAAACTAACCCCAACATCACCACTTAAACCACTTAAATTACTAGTAACACCAATCTCTCCCCTACTCACCAACTCACCAGTAGTCTCAACAATACCAACAACAGTATCACCCTCATTATGGATCTGAATCCTATCAAGAGGCTTAACCCCTAACTCCTCAGCATCCTCATCACAAAGAATAACAGTAGGAGACTTCGTCTCCATATCAATCTGCCTAACCTCTAATTGCATAACATAACACCAACCAGTAAGTAAGTAAAAAAATCAATCTCACACTAACAAAATATAACTCTTTAGTCATTAATACTTTTCCTTTATCAAAAATTTTCACAAAAACAGAATTGAGAGGATCGAACTAATTACATGAAGATAGATTCAAGCTTTTTGGTATCTCCTGATCTTACAAAATGTTTCTAGGTCAGGATTTGAAGGTGTTTCTATCTTTCATTAGTTTTTGTTAAAATTATTGTAGTGCTGATAGGTGTTTTATTGCTTGATTGTTTTAGGTTTGTGGAATGTTGTTGGGATGGGTTTGTTGTTGTGGATTGTTT
>CAYNOZ010000006.1:7860-36378 GCA_964398955.1 uncultured Thermococci archaeon
TTTTTTGTTTTTACCACCATTTGTTTTTCTTGATTTGTTTTATTGCTTTTTTGAGTTTGTTTTCTGATCTGGAGAATGTGAATCTTATCCAGTTTGTTTTTTTGTTTTTGTAGAAGCTTGTTCCTGGTACGGTTGCGACTTTTGCTTGTTTTGCTAGTTTTTTGGCGAATTGTTTGTCGTTTTGTTTTTGGTTTAGGTGTTTGAAGTTTGCTATCATGTAGTAGCTTCCGTTTGGTTTTGTTGGGTTTAGGTTTGTTTCTTTTAGTCCTTGGTGTAGTATGTTTCTTCTTTTTTTGTATGTGTGATTCATTTTTTTGTAGTATGATTTTGGTAGTTCTAGTGCTTTTATTGATGCTTTTTGGAATGGTGTTGGTGCGCATATGCTTATGTAGTCATGTATTTTTCTGATTTCGTTTGATAGGTATTTGGGTGCTATTAGGAATCCTACTCTCCATCCTGTTACGCTGTAGGTTTTTGATATTCCTGTGCATAGTACTGTTCTTTGTTTTAGGTTTTTTATTTCGGTTGGACTGATATGTTCTCCTTTGTATACCATGTGTTCGTATATTTCGTCTGATATTATTATTAGGTCTTCGTCTTCTGCTAGGTCTGCTATTAGGTTTAGTTCTTTTTCTGTGAAGACTTTTCCTGTTGGGTTGTGCGGTGTGTTGAGTAGGAGTAGTTTTGAGTTTTTTGCTTGTTTTTTTAGTTGTTCTTTGTTCAGTTTTAGGTCTGTGGTTATTTCCACTGGTTTTCCTTCGGCTTCTGATATTTGGGTTGATGGTATGTAGTTTTCGTAGGCTGGTTCGAAGTATATTACTCCGTCTCCTTTTCCTGCTAGGGCTAGGATTGATGACATTACTGCTTCGCTTGTTCCGCAGGTTATTGTTACTTCTTTTTCAGGGTCTAGGTTTAGGTTTCTCCATTTTCCGTATTTTTCCGCTACTTTTTTTCTTAGTTCTGGTAGTCCCCAGGTGATGCTGTATTGGTTGTTGTTTTGGATTGCTTTTTTTGCTTCTTCTTTCACAGATTTTGGCGTCATTTCTTCGTCTGGGTATCCCTGTGATAGGTTTATTGCTCCGTGTTTTAATGCTTCTCTTGTCATTTTTCTTATTTCTGATTCTTCTATGTTCCGGGTTCTTGTTTTACCTAGATCAGGTTTTGACATATTATCATCTATTTTAATTTGTTTTTACAGTAATTTAAGGCAGCTTCTACACCTTCTTCGATCTTATCAGGGTTTAATCCACCACCTTGAACCATATCTTCTTTTCCACCACCGCTTCCTCCTGTGATCTCTGTGATCTCATTCATAATAGATTCAGCATCTAACCCTCTTCTGAGAGCTTCATCCCCTACTAAGGAAACAAATCCTTCATTTGAGACTAGTATTACTACTGTATTATCTTCTTTCATCTCGAATCCCATATCTCTTAAATCATCGGCACTTGCGTCCTCTAGTATATCCCACTTGATTTCTATTCCGGAAATCTTTTCCACATTTGCTTTTCTTAGAGAAGCTAATTCGGTTTTTAGATCATCTATTTTCTTTCCACGTTCCTTCCATTCTTCAAAGAATTTATTAGCAGTTCTAGGTAATTGAGTTTCTTCTACTCTGAAAACATCTGCAGTATCTTGAAGTAATTCTTCTTTTTCTTGCACGCTTTCAAGTGCAGCATGTCCTGAAGCAAATTTAAGTCTTTCAATACCATCTTGCACTCTTTCAGTGTTCAATATTTTTATGAATCCTATTTCTCCGGTATCTTCTACGTGGGTGCCTCCACATGCTTCTGTGTCCCAGTCTTCAACCTTCAGTATTCTCAGTTCTTTTCCTGGAACTGGTCCTCCCTGGTATAGTCTGAATCCGTATTTCTGTTCGGCTTTTGTTCTTTCCATGTATTCGAATTCAACATTTCTTCTTTCCATGACTACTTGGTTTGCTAGTTCTTCGATTTTCTTTATTTCAGATCTTTCTATTCTTCTATGATGATTAATGTCTAGTCTTGCTGAATCTTCGCTCAGATCTGATCCTGCCTGCCATACGTGTTCTCCAAGTACTTCTCTTGCCGCTCCCAAGATAACGTGGGTTGAGGTATGGTTTTTCATTATTCTTGATCTTCTTCTCCAGTCAATTTCTCCGTGAACTTCTTCTCCTTCTTCAAATTTTTCAACGTCTTCAACTTTGTGCAGTACTATTCCATCAGATTTCTGAACATCCAATACTTCGACGTTATTTATTTGTCCCTTGTCTGCTGGTTGTCCTCCTCCTAATGGATAAAATGCTGTTTTATTAAGTATTAACCAGTCTTGCTCTTTACCTAGTACTTCTGCTTCAAATTCTTTCATGTGCGAGTCTTTATAGTAAAGTTTTTCTGTTTCCGGGTATTCTTCTACTTTTATTGTTTCTTTTTCTTTCGTTTCTTCTTCTTTCGTTTCTTGGTCCTGCGCTAGTAATGAGAAGAAGTTATCTGGTACATCTACTTTTAGTCCGCTTCCTTCTGTTTTCTCTTTAACTACTTCTGGCATTATTCCGTGGGATTCGTAGAGAGTTTTCAGTTCTTCTAGTGGTACTTCTGTTTTTCCTTCTTCTAGTAATTCTTCTACTCTTCTATCGACTAATCTTTTTCCTTTGTCTATTGTTTCTTCATATTTTCTTTCTTCATGGTCCACCATTTCCAGTATTTCTTCTTTTCTTCTCTGAAGTTGCGGGAATCGGCTTAAGTCTTCTATTTGCCAGGCAACTATTTCCGAAATAGGTATTTCAAGGTTTAAATCATCTAAGTATCTTGAAACTCTTCTAAGTAACATTCTAGCCAGATAACCTGTTTCTACATTTGATGGTACAACTCCATCTCCTAACATGAATGCTAGTGATTTTGTATGATCTGCGATAGCGTAAACTCTTTCATATGGTTTCATCTTTCTTTCAAGTTCTTCAGGTTCTATTCCAACTTTATTAGCTACTTTTTCTCTTAAAGATCTTAGATCTCCAACATCTTCAACATCCATCAAACCGGATAAGCGGGCGTTCTCCATCATTATTTCATCATCAATACTAGGTATTCCAGCCTCTCTTTTCAATCTTGGAACTATTTCAGGGAAAACAGCTTCATAAGCAGTTTTAGTTCCTTGAGAAGCCCAAACATATCTTTCCAAACCGTATCCAGTATCAACAATTTTCTTTCCCATTGGAGTATAATCAGTTCCCTTAATGTTAATTATTTCTTTTTCGTTTCCCTTTGCTGTTTCATACTGCATGAAAACAAGAGTAGCTATTTCAACACCCTTATAAAGAACTTCAAAAGCAGGACCAGCATTTCCACCGCCAGCCCAAGGACTCTCCTTATAAGTAACAAGATCAGTATCAATATTCAAAGTCTTAGCAAACTCATCACAATACCTAACAGTTTGATCCATCCAATAAACATCTTCAGTAATATTAAAAGCATGATGAGCCATCATCTCAAATATAGTGAAATGTCTACCGGATAAACCAACATTATCAATATCAGTAAACCTAATAGAAGGCTGGGAAATAGTTAAAGGATTACCAGGAGGTTCAGCTTGTTCATTAATAACCCAAGGCTGGAAATCCATAATAGAAGCACCAACTAATAAAACATCATCACGCCAACGAGGCACAACAGGATACCTATCCATCCTCTTATGCCCATGCCCCTCAAAGAAAGATAAAAATTTATCTCTCATCTCATCCATAGTATACTCCTTATCAAATTGCGGCTCACCAATAAATTCATAATCATCACAAGGAGGATCACCACAAGTCTTCCTATCCGGGTCCTTAGTCCAGAAATACTCACCACAAGAAACACACTTCTTTCTAACGTAACCTTCATCATCAAAGAAATCTACACTCATATCCATGATAATCCCATTTCACTAGGAATAACAACAAAAAAGTATTTTGGTAAACCTCCACAAAAGAAGATACAAGAACAAAAAACCATAAATAAATGAATTACAAAAAAATTATAAGAAAACCAAATTAATTAGCAAAAAATTTGTTAAAAACTACAAAGAAAAAAACAGATCCTCAAATTTCATCAAATAAAATAAAAATATTTTAAATAAGTTTAAGTGAAGTGATTTTATGTCTGAAGAGGGCGAAGATGAAAGAATCCAAGAATTGAAAGACCGGGTATATAATCTTGAGAAAGAAGTCACTGTACTAAAGGATCAAATTAAGGAACTAGAAAAGAAAAAAGCCGAACTAGATGAAAGAGATGAAAATATTGGAGAATCCTAAAATCTCCACGGAAAATATCTACAAGTATTTAATTTTTCTATAAGGCCTCTTTTAAGGTTTTCATAATATTTTTGCGCATTAATAGATCTGGATTTTTCATTAAGGTTTTGAATAGTGGTTTATAGTCTCCTTCCGATACTTTTAGTAAGTCTTCTCTGTCATAATCTTCTTCTTTAACTGTTTCAAATATTAAATTTATATCTTCGTCGTCGAGTTTTTCTGCAGCTCTTCTAACCTCAAGAATTTTCTCTAATCTGGAACCGTGTCTTTCTCTCCATTCTTCTCCGTACTCCTCTAGCAGTTTTAAATCATCATTGTTGACAGCTTGAGCAATTTTTTTACCGGCTAATTCTCCAGATTTGAAGGCTTCATCCATTCCACCGCCATGGATTGGATTTACCTGTCTAGCAGCATCTCCTACTAGAGCAACGTTATCCACTACTAAGTCATCAACGATACCGCCGACGGGGATTCCTCCGACATTAACCTCAAGAATACTACCATCGATTCCTTGTTCTTCAATGAATTTGTCTAAATAATATTTAGCATTTTTAGGTTTATCTCCACCTATTCCAATTCCTACATTTGCCCTGTTTTCTCCTTTTGGGAATATCCATGCATATCCTCTTGGTGCGGTTTCGTCTCCGAAGTATAGGTGGATCATATCCGGATCTTCAATATTGATATTAGCCATTTCGTATTGGTAGCCTGCATCAAGGTCTTCTGTAGGTACTGAAGAGTTAATACCTGCCCATCTAGCTACTAAGGAGTCAACTCCATCTGCTCCTACTACGATTTTACCTTCTTCGGTCCATTCATCAGATCGGGATTGTAGGTCAACTTTTACTGTGTCTTCTTCGGTTTGTTCTAGATTTGTAGCTTCAACTCCGGCTCTTACTTCTGCACCTTCTTCTGCTGCCATTTTAGCTAAATATTTGTCAAATACTTTTCTTTCTAAAACGAACCCATTCACTTCTTCGCTTCTTACTTCAACATCGTTTCCGTTGGGAGCGTAAATTCTAGCCCCATAAATATCTTTAGCTTTAAATTTATCTTTAATAGGAATATCATGCCTTTCAAAAGTTCCAAGACCTAAACCTTCAGCACATCTTTTTGGAGATCCTATCTCATCTTTTCTATCTATTAAAAGAACGTCTAATCCTCTTTTAGCAGCTTCCTTCGCAGTAACAGATCCACCAGGACCTGCTCCAATAACAATCAAATCACGCATCATTTCACCTCGTTATCCTCATATAACGCCCCAACGGGACATACATCAACGCAGAATCCACAATCTATACATCCTTCATGATCAATTTTCCATTCACCTGATTCTATCGCAAGAACACCGACAGGGCACACCCCGACACATGCTCCACAAGTGTAACATTCATCTTCATTAATCTTTATCATGAGATCCCTCAGATTTATAAAAGTCATATTCACAAATTTAAATCTTTGCCAGACAATTTTACGATCAGTTCTTTAACTTAACCTTACTATCTTCTACTTTAAGATCCACTCTTTCCTTTAGTTTATCAACTGAATTCCTTACTTCACTTTCATCAATGTTAAGATAATTACTAAGTTCTTCATAAGTGCAATCCCCCTTCAATAATAGATAATGCAGTATTATCATCTCCGGAGTTTGCCTAGTTCTCTCATCATCATACTCATCCTTTATCCGGGACATAAGAAGATTCCTCGTACCTTCTAAGTCTGCAATTTTCTTGTACATATCATCAATTTCATCTGAAATTGACTTAAACCTCTTAATATCCTCTTCAAGATCTCCATCTTCCTCTAAGCTCTCCTTTTCAGGGATCTCATACTCATTAAAACTAGCCAGGTGTGAAGACACTACAGAAGTAACTAATTTCGATTCAGTTATACGATAGAAAATCTTCTTCATATCCTCCTTACCTTCTTCAGGTTCAATAATTCCTTCTTCCTTCAACTTATTCAAATGCTTAGAAATTGCCGTATGAGATATTTCAAACCCTTCACTAAGAGAACTTAAATAACACTCATGGCAAGATAGTCTACTTAAAATTTTACGCCTTGTCTCATTTCCAATTATATTAAATATATCCATAATTTCACCTAAAATTAATATCTAATCATCTGACATATAATTCAAGATCTTAAATTCAAATTCTTCCCCATTCCTAAAAGTGTACTTAACTTTTCCATCATCAAACTTCTCAATTTCTTTCAGCGGATGTACATCATCATCCATACCTTTTAACTTTTCCTTAGGAACTGGAACCCAATCAAATAATTCTAACTGCTCCTCATTCCAATCTGTCGTTAAAATATAATTCTCAATAGATCCTAAAGCATTAGTTGGGCAAACATCTACACAGAACTGGCAGAAAGTGCATCTACCGTAATCAATTTTAGGATGCAACTTGTCTTCACCCTCAATATCAGTCATCTCAATAGCCCTAGCCGGACAAACACGACTACACATCCTACAACCAATACATGTATCCCAGTTCAAGCTATGAAAACCTCTGTAATCCTGAGCAGTATCAGTATCCTCATCAGGAATTTCAATAGTGATCGGATCCTTAAACAAATACTTCAAAGACTTCCAAGGCTTAAAATAATTCGAATCCTTATCAACCCTCCTAGAAGTCTTCATCTTAACTTCAGAATCATTCTCCGACATCTAATCACCTATCTATATCAGGAGGACAATTACCAAGACTTGCTAAAATAACCGGAGCATCAGCAATAGTCTCCCCTGTAACCATATCCTCCAAAACTCTAATACCATGAGAAATACTAGGACCTCGGATCTGAACCCTATAAGGAGTATTCTGACCATCACTAACTACGTAAGCACCAAAATCTCCAATCGTAGCCTCAACATGAGAGTAAGAATCACCCTTAGGAACCTCCATATCAGGCAAACTACCAACCTCCGAATCATAAATCTGATGCTCGCCAGAAGGAGGCCCAATATCTAATAACTGTTTAAGAATATATAGATCTTCCTCCAATTCAAACCTTCTAATCAAAGTTCTTGAGAGAGCATCTCCCCTCTCTAGAGTCGGAACCTCAAAATCTAGATTTGAATAATAAAGATAAGGATCATCTTTCCTAACATCGCTTTCAACTCCAGTCGCCCTAAGATTCGGACCTGTAACCCCTTCATCTAAAGCATACTCTTTATCCATAACTCCAATACCTTTCAATCTTTTATGAGCTATGTAATTTTCAAATAGTATGTCATCAAATTCACTTAACTTATCTTCAATATACTCTACAGTCTCTTCTAACTCATCTAACCATTTTTCATCAGGAATATCTCTTCTAACTCCTCCAGGAACGTTATAAATATGATAAACTCTTCCACCAGTCAATCTTTCAAAAGAAGCTAAAATTCTTTCTCTATAAGCAGCAGCCCAATTCCCAGCAGTGTAAACACCTAATTTGAAAGCCATATTCATAAACCAGAACAGGTAATGACTTACTCTAGCCATCTCCAAAACTGTGGTTCTTATCCACTGAGCTCTTTCAGGAACATCCCAACCCATTAACTCATCTACAGCCATAGAGTAAACTGCTTCAGGAACATCAGGTTCTGGAACACAGGTCCTAAGTAATAATGCTACATTTGCATGCCATGGCCTATGCTCTGAAAGTCTTTCAAATCCCCTATGAAGGAAACCTGGATTAGCGATAGCCTTATCTACTCTATGCCCATCCATTTTAAGTATTAAACTGAAATTCTCTGTTGCCATGTGCTGCGGACCGAAGAATAATTCATAAGTATTCTTTTCCAGTGGTAGTAATTCCATGCCATTTTCTCTTGCTTCTTTAGCTAATTCATCTTCTTCAACCATTTTCTCACCTAAATCACATAATTATTTTTATTTTCGTCGTATCTATCCAGGTTCTTGTATTTCTTTTTAGCATATTCTAGCATGTCGAAATCCTTTCTATGAGGATGTTTATCCATTTCAGGTCCGTCTAGTATCCATGGCATTTCTATTTTTTCGTTTCCACTAAATTTTATGCCGTAGAAATCATGAGCATCTCTTTCATAGGTTTCGGCAACGGGGAAGATATCTTTTACAGTTGAGATTTCAGGTGTTTCTTCTCTTGGAATTTCTACTTTAGTGAATGCGTGAATTTTATGGGTGTGGCTCCAGATCTGGTATACTAATTCAAATTTTTCTTCTTTAACCCAATCAACTACGGTTATTTGCATTAAGGATTCGAAGTTGTTATTTTTTAGTTTTCTTAGGAATTCTGTTATTCTGTCTGATGGTATGTGGAATTCGATTCTTTTTTCTCTTTTTACTTCTCCTTCTGCATATGATGTTTTTTCTGTTATTTTTTGGACTATTTCTTTTTCAGCCATGGTATCCACCTCTTTGCTTCTTTTTCTTGCCAATTGTCTTTGAATAATTGGTCTTGATTTTCTTTGTATTCTTCGTAGTTTTCTTTGTAGTCTTTCCATCCTTGGTCTTCTTCAGATTCGATTTTCTCCATTATTCTATCTATTCCATCCATTACAGCTTCTGGTCTTGGCATGCACCCTGCTATGGCAACATCTACTGGTATGTAATTATCTAATTGTTTTATAACGTTGTATGAGTCCCAGTAAACTCCACCGTTTATAGGGCATGAACCGTGAGCGAGTACGTATTTTGGATCATCAGCCATTTCATAGGTTATTATAATTCTCTTCAAGGTCTTTGGCGATACGTACCCTGTTATTAGGAATAAGTCGTATTGTCTTGGACTGGGGGTTTGAAGCATTCCAAATCTTTCTAAGTCAAATCTTGAGGTCATTAGAGGAGGCATTTCTATTCCACCGCAGCCGGTGCAGAATGAGACCACCCATAGACTTCTTTTTCTCGCATACTCAAATAAAGGATCGAATAATGACCAATCTACCATTTATTATCACCTATAAGCTTGTTAATATCGCTCCTGTTAATGCTATTGCTGTTGGGGCTTTCCAATAAAATTTTGCTGCTTGATCTATCCTGAATCTTGGGAATATTGCACCAATGAATATGGCCATAAGCAATACTCCAATTTGTTTGACTAACATTACAGGTATGCTTCCTCCACCTAGGAAAAGGTTAGCGAAGAATAATGTTTCAGCGAATAAGGCGATTGCGTGCTGTATCTGCAGAATTCCTAAGTGTTTACCTCCGAACTCAACCATTGGTCCCATGGATATTTCGCTGGGTGCTGACATTATGTCGAATGGTTCTTTTCCGAATAGTGCCTGTAAGACTATATCGTAGGCCACTGCGGACAGTAGTAATGGGAAGTGGAATATGCTCCAATTCATTGATTGCTGTGCTAGAACTATTTCGTAGGTGCTGAAAGTTCCGTAGAATTGAGCTAATCCTATTATAACCAGTCCCAAAGGTATTTGAACAGCTAGTAATGTTAGTAATCCTCTTTGAGCTCCTAATCCAGCCCAAGGACTTCCTGAACTCATTGCAGCAAACATTATTCCCAGCATCGGAATCTCTAATAAGAAAGTTATTAACACCAAATCTCCGTAAGCCCTGAGAACACTTATAGACCCTAGAGGAATGAACATCAACGCTAATATAGTAGCTCCTAAAGCATAAACAACTCCAAAATCATATATAAACCCATGAGTAATATTCTCCTTCTTACCAATCAACTTCACAGTATCTAAAATAGGTTGATAAATAGGAGGCCCCATCCTTCTATGAATCCTAGCAGTTACCTTCCTCATAATACCCATAAACATAAAACCAATAAAAGTACCGTACAAAATTATTGCAACAGCCTTCAAAGCAGTACCTAACATCTTACAACCCCCACAAAGCAATTATAAACAACACAATAACCAAATACCAAGCATACCTCTGAACATCCCCATTATACAAATGACTCCTTAAAACCTCAGCAATCTCCTCAACCAACTCAGCCAAATACCTATAATTATCATCAAAACTCAGATCCAATAAAGGCTCAATAACTTCCTCCAACGGCAAAAAGAAATTCCTACCAATATTCATATTATACTCCATAGTAATAGGATTACCAGACTGATAATTATCCGTAATAGGAACTCTCTTCACCTTAGCACCTACAAAATAAATAAGCGCAGCAACACCAAGACCAACAACCAAATAAATCGTTAAAAGCAAAGCATTATACTGACCAAAACCAACATCCAACATAAATAAACTACCACCGATAACCTCCCTACCAAACATACTATTAAGCTCTCCAGCAACTAAACCAGGAGCAACCCCAAACACAACATTCAACAAACCAAGAACCGTCATACCAGCCGCCAAAGGCACAGTAGTAAACTTCGTATAATCCAAATCCGTAGGACGTTGACCGAACCAAACAGCATAAATATACCTAATCAAATACACAAAACCAATCGCACTACCGTAAAAAGCAAAAGCCCCAAGTATAGGCAAATCCTCACTAATAATAGATTCAAACAAAACCCACTTACTAGCAAAACCAACCATAGGCGGAATACCCGCTAAACTAAGAATAGCAATAAAAGACATAGCAAAAGTATAAGGCATCTTCTCAGCCAAACCACCCATATCCTTAAACTTAGTCTTACCCGTTCTATAAATAATAGCTGAAATAGTTAAGAAGAATAAACCTTTAAACAAAGCATGACTAATCGCATGAAAAATTGAAGCCTGAACACTTAGAACAGTTCCAACACCTAAACCCATAACAATGTAACCCACCTGACTTACACTAGAATAAGCGAATAGTTTTCTAATATCCTGTTGAAGAGCAGCTAAAGTACCACCGACCACAATAGTTATCCCACCTAAAAACGCTATCACGTATCCTAAATCACCTACATTGGAGAATAAATTAAATTCAAATAATATTTTACCTCCTGCCAAGATCTGTAGAAGTGTGAATCCGTAAACACCTGTTTTGCTTAGCCCACCACTGAAGAACGCTGTATAACTTTGATCAGTACCACTGTAAGCATTAGGCGCCCATACATGCAATGGGAACATTCCAGCTTTCACTCCAAATGCAATAGCGAATAACCCGAATATTACTGGTAACTGATTATTAGGTATGAATGGAAGACTTTGAACTACCGATGAGAATAATAGATTGCCTGTGTTAGCGTAAATCAATCCTATCCCCATTAACATGGAATAGGCTCCGATTAAACTCATAAGAATGTACTTCATTGATGATTTTTTGTTATTTCTTAGGATCATCATGAAGGATCCGAAGGTCATTACTTCCCAGAAAATGAAGAAGCTGATTAAGTCGAATGAAAGGAATATTCCTAGTGCCCCGGTTAGGCTCATCAAGGAGAATAGCCATTCGTATCTGCTTTTTACTGTGCTTATCATTCCAAGTATTGAAGCGAATCCTATTAATGCTATTAGTGATGCGAATATCCAACTTATTTTGTAGAGTGAGAATCCAATATTTAGTTCTAGGATTTTACCTGTTAAAATTATTTGTTCTTCATTGATTTTTGGGTATAGGTATGTTAGGTATATTAGAGGGATTGTTCCTCCGATTAGGGATATTGCTTTTCTGATCTTTTTTTGTTTTGTTAGCCAGGATAGAAGTCCTGCTATGATTGGGGTGAGTATGATTATGGGGATTGGGTTCGGGTTCATTTTACCACCTCTGTTAGTGGCACGTTTTTGATGTATGCGGCTTTATTTGCTATGTCGTTTCCTGCTCCTTGTATGAATTCCCATATGGGGTTAGGGAGGATTGGATGTATTCCTATTAAGATTATTATTAGGATTAGGATTATCATTGCTCCTTTTATTGTGTTGCTTTCTTTCTTTGTTTCGGTTGGTTTGTAGAACCATATTCTGTGTATTAGTCTGAAGTAGTAAACGAATTCTATTAGGCTGGCTCCTAGGATTAGTGGTACTATTATTCCTTTATTAGCTGCGAATGTGGCTAATATTAGTTTGATTTTGCTCCAGAATACGTTGAACATTGGTATTCCTACTATGCTTATTGCTCCTATTGTAATAGCTAGTGATGTGTACGGCATTTTTCTTCCTAATCCTTTGAAGTTATTTATGTGAGGTCCTCCGATTTTTATTGCTACGTATCCTACTGATAGGAATAATAATGTTTTGACTATGGCATGGTTCAGCATATGGAATACGCTTGCTGTTACACCTGCTGTAGTTCCTAATCCGAATCCTACAGCAATTAATCCTACTTGAGCAATACTTGAATAAGCAATCATCCTTTTAACATTACTTTGCCTCAAAGCACTTAATTCACCAATTACAACAGTTAAAACACCCATAACAACTATAAAAGATAAAATATTATTCCAAGAACCAATACCTCTCATTAAATAAACTATTCTTCCTAAAGCATATAGAGAACTTTTAACAACAAAACCAGAAAAGAGAATCGTAACAGCATGAGGAGCTCCCTGATAAGCATCTGGAGCCCAAGCATTCAATGGAAACAACTCAGATTCAACCGCCAAACCAAACACTATTAGACCCATACCAACCTTAGCAACCAACGGATCCATCAATGAAGCTTTCTGGCCAATATCAGCCAAATTAAGAGTTCCAAGACTACCGTAAATCAAACCAACACCAACGAGAAACAGACTAGAACCTACACCACCTAAAATAATATATTTTATACTACCTTCACTACCTGAAATATCCTTATTATAACCTGTTAAACTATAAGCACTAATGACAGTGATCTCCATAAATACAAATAAGTTAAATAAATCACCAGTAGTTATCATACCAGTAGAACCAAGCATTAACAATAAGAAAAGCATAACATATTTATCCTTAGGCTCTACCTCAACCGATTTCCAACTAAAAATTGAAGCAAAGAATGATACCAAAGCAATAACAAGTACAAAAAGACCAGCAAATTTACCAATATACAAATTTATAGCTATAGGAGGATTAAAACCGCTAATAATAACAATGATAGGATCACCAGCACCAGAACCAATCCCAAAAACCTCAGCAAAAACCCAACCAGCAATAACAGATTGAATAATAGTAATAGAAGTTAAATACTTCATCACAGAAACATTTAACCTCTTAAAGATCGGAACAAAAAACGCACTAATCAAAGGCAAAGCCAATAAAACCGAAGCATACTGGCTCATCCTTTCAACCTCCTAATCTCATCAAGATCAAGAGTACCATGATTCTCATAAATATTAATAGCAACACTCAAAGCTAAAGCAATAGTAGCAACACCTATCACAATAGCCGTCAATACAAGAGCCTGAGGAATCGGATCAACAGTATTATCAGGATTAGCAAAGCTAGATAAAATCGGAGCAGTATAACCTCTAACATAACCAATAGAGATTAACAAAAGATTCACACCAACCTCCATAATATTCAAACCAATCAATATCTTAATCAAATTCCTTTTAACCAAAATAGCGTAAAGACCAATAAGTATCAACGAAATAGCACCGAAATAATATACATTCACGCTGAACATTATAGATCCTCCTTAGGCTCCTTAATCATTCTATCCAGAATCCCAATTAACTCAGTACCAACCTTAACAGCTATAATAATGTAAATAATAGGAATATATCCAGCACTAACTAAATTACCTACGGAACCGATCTCCCATACTCTCCAAATCCAGTCAAATAAGAAAAATCCACCTAATAATAACCCTGTCAACCCTACGGCAACATATAGTATACCGGCAGTTCCTTCAGACATTTCAAGTAATTTATGGCTTAAATCAAATTCTTCATGGGATAAGTAAAGCATTAATAGAGCTGTTGCAATAACAGCACCTCCAGGAAACCCACCACCAGGAGTTAAATGACCATGAACGAATATGTAAACCCCGAAAAGAAGAATAAGAGGATACAATATTTTTGATCCTGTTTTAAGAATTAAACTACCCTCTGTCTCTGCAACCCTTCCAGTATCCTCTCTCCATAATAAAGCAGCAACCCCTGTAGATGCAATAAATAATACAGTTACCTCACCAAGAGTATCTAAACCTCTATAATTAACTATTACCGAAGTAACAGTGTTAATAGCACCAGTTTGAGCTCCTACATTCTCAAGATAATAATGACCAACAATCATCTTATTATGGCCAAACGGAATTTCAGAAAGCCCATTAGCCAACCAAAAACCAATACCCACCAATATAACTATGGCAAAAACTCTCTTCATCTTCACCATCTCAACCACCAACCTGATTCCTCTTTCTCGCTTTCATACCTCTTAGTTCTTTTAATTGCGAATATGAAAATAGCAGCACTCAACGCAGATCCAATAGATGCCTCAGTCATCGCAACATCAGGAGCCTGCAAGAAGAAAAACGATATTGAAACAAAAAGACTAACAGCTGTCATACCAACAACAGATGCTAAAAGATCCTTTTTCTCAACCGCAAAAATTGCTGAAACAATCATTAAACCAACAATGAAGTATCCAACAACATCAATCATCTTCCCCACCACCCTCAGCCTCTTCCACATCTGAATCATACTTATCCACTACATGTTCATCTGCCAACGGAATATTGCTCTTATGAGCAGCTCTCATCAATGCATGCGCACTAATCGGATTAGTGAAAAACAAGAACCCAGTTATGGTAATAGTCTTAAGCAAATACTGCTGATCAAACAACCCCACACCAATCATAACCCCCAATGAAGCCAAAGTAGCTGTTTTAGTAGCAGCCTGCATCCGATTGTAAATATCAGGCATTCTAATCAAACCTAAAGAAGATATAACATAAAATATAGAACCAATAAAAATGAAAACCATACCAACATACTCCAAAATGATCATAAACCCCCCTCCAAGTATCTAGCAAAAACAATAACCCCTAGAAAAGCTAAAACAGCGTAAACCAATGCCACATCCAGAAAAATAGATCTATCATAGTAAAGCGAAAAAAGCACCATAAGACCAGCTGTAATCGTTGTCATAATATCTACTGCAACAACCCTATCCGCCGCACTAGGGCCTTTAAAAATTCTGTACATACTAAATACCGCAGCTATTCCAATCAACATTAATGAAATCGAAATTATAATCATTTTCATGGAAATACCTTCTTCAAATATTTTTCAAAAGGTTTAGAAATTTCTTCAGAAGCTTTCTCAACAGAACTATCCTCCACATCTATCCAATGAATGTAAAGATAATCCCCCTCCGCATCAACACTCATAGTACCCGGAGTAAGAGTAATAGAATTAGCCAAAGCCAACTTACCAATACTAGATTTTAAATCAGTCTTAATCTTAACAATTCCAGGGTTAATAGGTCTCTTAGGATGAAGAACCCTGTAAGCAACATCTATATTAGCCTTAATCACTTGAGAAAGAAAATACGGAATATAAATAAGAAAGTACAGAATCTTCTTAGGTCTAATATTCTTAAGCCCGTTCTTTGAAATATATTTATATGAAATCAATGAGATCGCAAGAGATGCAATAACTCCAATCATAAGTTCTTGAACCTGGAAACTACCTGTTAAGAATATCCAAACAATAAACAAAACCAATGTGGAATAAACAAACCGGCTTATTTGATTATTATTCGCCATTAGTCCACCCCATTAAAGGTAATACCGAAAATTTATCTGCACCAATCCAGGGAAATTAAACATATGTTTTTCAGAGTTCACTCCATAAGGTTTATAAGTTCATTCATCACAATGATGATGAAACCAAAAGTTTAAAACTTTTTTGAAAATTGAAGAGGTTGTTGATAAGATGAGTTTGTTGTCGGACGATGATAAAGAAGAAGTCAAAGAAATATTATCAGATATGACAGACACTGTAACTGTCCATATCTTCACAGATGACGATTGCCAATACTGTGACGAAACAATAGGGCTAAATGAAGAACTACTAGAACTAACTGACAAAATAGATCTGCAGAAACATGATCTCAATAACGGAATATCAGAAGAACTTGGAGCAAACGATTACAAAGGAGCACCAGTAATAGTCATGCAAAATGAAGGAATCGGAGGAGTAAGATACTTCGGAATCCCATCAGGACAAGAATTCCAATCATACCTACAGGACCTAATAGCAGTATCAAACAGAGAAACAGATCTAGACGAAAAAATAAAAGAAGACGTCAAAGAAATCGATCAAGAAGTAAACATAAAAGTATTCGTAACACCATCATGCCCATACTGCCCAAGAGCAGTTCTAACAGCGCACAAATTCGCCATCGAAAACGAAAATATAACTGCAGACATGATAGAAGCACAAGAATTCATGGAAGTATCACAAGAATACGGCGTAGGATCAGTACCACAAATAAACATAAACGGTAAAGAGAATGAATTCACTGGAGCACTTCCAGCAGATGAATTCCTAGACAAAATATTCCAAGCCCTACAATAAAATAAATTTCCATAATTCTTTTTTTAACTAAATTTTCATTCTCTGTACTCTAAATAAGCTAATCCAAGAACTATAACTATTGATAGTAAATAGAAAGGAATTTTTGAAGGCAAGCTAAGTCCTCTATGCCATTTATACATTAGATAGTTCTTATAGAATAGTTCTTTTAGGAATATTAATACTATTAGCCCTATTACAACATCTTCTATTATTCTTTTTGTTGAGTATTCCTTGATATTTTCTTTCAGCATTGGGATCACTTTAAAGTAAATAATAATTTTTATTAGTTTTTAAGTTTCCATTTTGTTTTGTCGCCTTTATCCTCTAATTTTATTCCTGTGATGGATAGTGCGTTTCTTAGTTTGTCTGATAGTTCGTATTCTTCTTTTTCTCTGAGTTCGTTTCTTACTTCGATGATTTTTTCCACCATTTCTTCGTTAATTTCTGCTTTTTCCTTTTTTAGTTCCAGATTTAGTCCTAGTACTTTCCCTAGTTCTTTTAATGTTTTTTTAGCTTCTTCTAAAATTTCTTTCTTATTATTTAAAGACTTGTTTATTTCTTTGGAGTAATTCACTAAAATATTAACAGCTTTAGCAGTGTTCAAATCATCATCCATAGCTTCCTCAAACTTATTCCTATATTTCGCAGTGACTTCCGTTAAATCCTCCTCTTCACCACCCTCGGATTCATCAACTAACCTAATAGTGTTATAAAGCCTGTCTAAATTATTTTGAGCATTTTCTAGAGCATCTTCATTGAAATCAATTTCCTTTCTATAGTGGGTGGTAGCGTAGAACATTCTCAGAACTTCTCCACTATATTTTTCGATCATCTCTCTAGCAGTGTAAAAATTGCCTTTACTCTTAGACATCTTCTCCCCGTCAATAGTTACGAAATCAGAGTGTAGCCAGAACTGTGCCATGTCCTTCCCCGTAGCGGCCTTTGATTGAGCTCTTTCATTAGGGTGATGTGGGAAGATATGATCTTTACCGCCGCCATGAATATCGAATTCCTCTCCTAAGTACTTCATAGACATCGTAGAACATTCTAAATGCCACCCAGGATAGCCTTTACTCCAAGGTGAATTCCATTTCATTATGTGACTTGGATCAGCATTAATCCATAAGGCGAAGTCATACTGATTCTTCTTATTAGGATCTTTACCAACTCTAGAACCTTCTTCTAACTCATCTAGATCTATTCCACCCATTTTACCGTAATCATAATCCTCAGCATACTTTTTAACATCGAAATAAAGATTTCCATTACTTTCATAGGCATAACCGTTCTCAAGTATTTTCTTATTTAAATCAATCATTTCAGGAACATGACAGGTAGCACGAGGATTAATATGATGTCTTTTAATATTCAAAGCATCCATATCCTCATAATATCTCTTTATCTGATCCTCAACAAGGACCATAGGCTCCATACCCTTCTCATTAGCCCGTTTCTCAACCTTATCCTCTCCCTGATCAGCATCATCGGTCAAGTGACCAACATCTGTAATATTCTGAATATGGAAAACATCGTAACCTTTCCACTCTAAATATCTCCTCAAAATATCCCAAACAGCGTAAGCCCTAGCATTACCAACATGCAAATCATCATAAATCGTTTGACCACAAGTGTAAATCTTAACTTGATCCTCTAAAGGTTCAAACTCTTCCTTCTCCCTTGTAAGAGTATTATATAATTTTAAAGTCATATAAACCACCTTCTCTCTTTTCTAAACTTCATCCATAATATAAATTTAACTTTTAATTATTATAATTTATCATTAGCTCATTTTTTCTTACAATTCATTTCTAAATGGTATAACTACGACTGAGAAAATCATTATTACAAATCCGAAAATTTTTAGAGAAAAAGCCACTGAACTAGAATTTGCTAAATTGCTGAAAATAATAACTCCGATTGCTGCACCTATAGTGCTTAAGGATCCTCTTACACCCATAGCATAATCCCTATTCTCTTCAGTACTGTGAATAGCAATTGTATTAAACACAACAGGTAAATAAAGACCACCTCCAACCCCCCACAGAACAGATAACAGAACTATAATAGTTAAAAAACTCGTTGAAGAAATTAAGACAATAGCTAAACCTGTTACAGTAATACTCAATATCAAAGTAGTTGATACATTTAAATAATCAACAATTTCCTGACTCTGAGTCCTAACAAGAGTTGAAGATGTAACCCTCGCAGTTTGCAGCAAACCAATTAAGAAAGAACTTAACCCTAAATTAGATAGATAGATAGGGAGTAAAGAATTGGACATACCAACAGTCATGAACATCATAAAAGAAATACCACTTGCCAACAAAACCTTCCTATTCTTAAATAAAAGCGAAAAAGATTCTTCATAAGAATTAATCAAACTCCTAAACAAATAAGAAAACGAATAAGAACCCTTCCTATCAACATAAATCCCATCTTCATCCATAGAAACATAGAAAAGAATAGATAAAAATATCATAACAATAGAAACAACAAGAAACACTTCAAAAAGCCTGAACATACCCCAAGTGTCTCTAATAAAACCCCCTAAAGGAGCCCCAACCAAAAGACCAACACCTAACGAAAAAGTATACCACGGAAGAGACTCCTTAGAATCCTTAACCTTAGAAACATAAGAAGGAATAACAACCCAAGTAACAGACAAACCAACAGCCAACAAAACCTGACCAACCAAAAGCATAAACCAACTATCCATAGAAAACAAATAAAAAACAGATGAACCAAAAAGAGCTAAACCCTCAAAAACAACCACTATACCATAACCAACAAAATCAGCCAAAGAACCCACAGGAATCCTAACCACAGCCTCAGCACCATAATAAAAGAAAATCAAATACCCAACCAAACTCAAAGGCATACCAATCTCTCTACCATACAAAGGAATATAAGGCAAAATCATTAAAGAACTCATCGTAGACAAAGTAGCAAACAAAGTCAACACAAAAAACTGCCTTTTCATCCTAAAGCACCAATACAAAACTAAACATCGAAATCAACCCTAAAAAAACAATCCCCTACAACCATCACTCGTCGGAATTACTAACTTTCCAAGTTAAAAGTAAGATCCCTGAACTCACTAAGACGAGTACACCTAAAGCTTCTAAAGAAATTCTCACTCCAAATTTATCAGCAATATTTGAAAAAACTAATACACCAATAGCAGATCCTAAAGTCCCCATAGTACCTCTTAAACCCATAGCAAGTCCTCTTTCTTCAGGTTCAGTACATTTACCTATTAAATCGAACACTATCGGAAGATAAAGACCTCCTCCTAGACCCCAAGTAACTGATAAAATACCTAGTATTATTCTGATTTCGGTTAATGGGATTAATACAATTGAAATTCCTGTAAGACCCATACCTATTCCAAGTATTGTCATATCATCCGCATATCTAAGAATTTTATTTGTACCTAGTCTAATCCCTGTTGATGAACTAGTTCTCACTGATTGAAGAATACCTATCTGCAAACCAATTAGCCCTATCTCATCAAGATACAGAGGAATAAGAGAAGCCCCCATAGCAAATATCATAAACATAATAAAAGAAACCATACTAGCAAGAAAAATTTTCTTCTTCTTAAGAAGAGGATAAGCTCTTTTAAAAGGGGTAATAATGTAAAATAAAATCTTAGAAACATTCAAACCATCTCTAACTTCAACAATCTCAACCTCAGACTCCTCATCATTGAAAATATAAAACAAAATAGATATAACCACAATAACAACATTAATGAAGAAAAAAATCCAGAACAAAACAAACATCCCCCAAGAATCCTTAATAAACCCACCAATAGGAGGACCAATCAACCAACCTAAACCAACAGAAAAAGTATACTTAGACACAGAATGCTCCATCTTAGTAACAAAAGAAGGAATAGTAACCCAAGTAATCGAAATACCAACCCCAAAAAATAACTGAGCAACAAACAACAACTGACTAACCTCAGAAGAAAGCAAATAAGAAACACCAGCAAGTAACAAAGAAAACCCACCTACCAAAATAACCTTAGAATGGCCAATAACATCAGATAAAGACCCAACAGGAACCCTAGTCAAAGCCTCAACACCATAATAAATAAAAACCAAATAACCAACTAAACCAACAGACATACCAACCTCACGACCATAAACAGGAATATAAGGCAAAATCATACTAGCCCCTATCGAAGAAACAGCAGCAAACGACGTAACAATCCAAAACAACTTCTTCACATGAACCACCTCAACAGACCATAGAAAAAATTGAAATAAAATTCCTATTAAAAATTTTCCCAAAAACAAAAAAACAAAATTCTTCAATAAAATTTTTGAATAATCTTGTATTTTTTATTATATTAATAAATTCTATGGAGTTTCCAGATTCCAACAACACACATCGGATTTAAATATATTGAATGAGACTTGATTATATATGAAATTCAGTAAAGAATCTTGATAATTGATATTTGTTTAAATAGAATAAGGATTAGGTTCAAATACTGTAAAAATACTTAAAAATATATGATGTAGTTTGGTGAAGGAAAGTTTTCATAGAAAGGGGAAAGAGGTTGTTTTTATGAATGAAGAATCAGATTTTAACGTGGATATTCATGGATTAGGAAAAATACATGATCTAAGTAATTACCATGAGATAGTTGATTCAGAGGAAATTTGTGATTTAAAAATATATAAGGGGATAGTTCCTGATGATGAACCCGTTAAAGAGTTTAAAGTAGATTCCAAGATTAATATTGATAGGGATAGAGACGGCGAGATTAAAAAAGAGTTTAAAATAATAGGAAAATTAGTTAACAAACTAATAATCGAAAATGAAAACGGTAAAGGAGCGATTGGAATAATATTAATTCACAAAGTGATTATAACACTAACAAACTCACCAAACGAACCATACATCGAAAATAATGAAGAAATAAAAGACTAGAAAAAAGTATCGAAATAATAAATTCAAAATTCTTCTTATTAACTTTTAAAGAATTAGATTTTGGAATTAGAAGTTAAGTTAAGGGTGTCGTAATGAGTGAATTTGAAAATTCTAATCCTGAAGAATTATGGTCTTTGTTTAGGGATAATGAGTTAACTAAACAGACTTCAGGAATGTGTGATGGATATACTCAGGCTAATTTAGTTGTTTTACCTAAAAAGGAAGCTTTTGATTTTATGGTATTTGCTCAGAGAAATCCTAAGCCTGTTCCCGTTTTGGATGTTACTGAGCCAGGTGAGTTTGAACCTAAGTTTGTTGCTCCTGGTTCTGATCTGAGAACTGACCTTCCTAAGTATAGGATATATGAGAATGGTGAGTTGGTTGATGAGCCTTATGATATTTTAGATTATTGGGGCGATGATTTTGTTGGATTTTTGCTTGGTTGTAGCTTTACTTTTGAGAAGGCTCTGATCGATGCTTCGATACCGGTAAGACATCGGGAAGAAGATAAGAATGTTCCCATGTATATTACTAATAGGGATACTACTTCTGGTGGCATTTTTAGTGGTCCTTTAGTAGTTACTATGAGACCTATACCTAGTGAGAAGGTTGTGAAGGCAGTTAAGGTTACTTCTAGATTTCCTAGGGTTCACGGTGCTCCCGTACACATTGGTGATCCATCTGAGATCGGTATTGAGGATTTAGATAGTCCTGATTATGGAGATTCTGTGAATGTTAAGGATGGAGAGGTTCCGGTTTTCTGGGCATGCGGTGTTACTTCTCAGGCTGCAGCGCTGGAGGCTGAACCGGATCTTATGATAACCCATGCTCCGGGCCATATGTTTATTACAAACAGGAAAGATGAAGAATATTCTGTTTTATGATAATATTCCCTAAACTTTTTTTCATGAATCAAAAAATTTTAGATTACTAGGGCTGAGGTTCAGATAATTACCCTTCACTATTTTGATGTTTTAAATAAAATAGTAGATGTATTATACTTTTTATATTAATTCATTGATTTTTTTAATAATTTGTTGAATAAATTTACTCATTTTATTTTAATATTAATTCCTACATTTTTGATATATATTATATTTTATTTTAATTATTAGATAACTTTTTCTATAATATCTATCGATTTTATTTTTACCCAAATATTCGAATCCAACTAGAATTAGAATCGACAACCCAAAAGGTTTATAATGATGTTATACTAGGTAAAATAAAAAAGTAGGTGAATTCTCAAATGAATAACAAATGGATGAAAATCGCTGCTATATTTGCAGTGTTAGTTTTAGCATTATCAGTAACCGCTGCCGGTTGTACTGGCAACGGAGAAACTGATGACGATGGAAATGGTAATGGAGAAACCGATCAAACGGACTCCGATAATGACGGAGTTCCAGACGCAGAGGACCAATTTCCAGGATACGACGATTCAAAATTCAGTGATGGCACCCTTGTTTTAGGTCAGAAACAGGAACCAAGCAGATTACACCCAGTAGCTTACACAGACGTATATTCTGGTTATGTTTTGGATCAGGTTTATGATCCTTTGATCAGAACTAATCCTAATGGTGTACCAAATGCGGATGGTAGAGCTATAGCCGAATCATTCAGTCAAAGTGAAGACGGTAAAACAGTAGTTATACAGCTTCAAGAAGGTATCAAATTCCATGATGGTGAAGAATTAACAGCTGAAGATGTTGTATTCTCAATCAGTAGCCAATTAAACACTTCACTATCCCCACCAAGAAAAGCAAACTTTGAATCAATAGACACAATCGAAGCAACTGGAGAATACGAAGTAACTATACAGTTATCAGAAGTCGATGTAGCATTTGTACAATTAGCACTTCCACAAGTATTTGTTGTACCTAAACATTATGTACAAGAAAACGGTTGGGAGTACCTAGTGAATAATCCAATGGGATCAGGACCATACGAATTCGTAGAATATGAAACAGGTAGCCATATCAAACTTACTAGGAATGAAGATTATTGGAGACATCCAGCATACGTCAAAAACTTAGAGATGGCATTCTACCCAGAATCATCATCAGCAGTTATGGCACTACAGCAAGGACAAGTACATTACTTAGAACAAGTACCCCCCGACCAATGGAGACAACTAAAACAAGTAGATTCAGTAACTACTAAATCATACGCTCAGTTTGTATGGCAAGCAGTATCCTTCAACCATAAAGCAGAACCATTTAACAATAAAAAAGTTAGACAAGCATTTGCATATGCTGTAAACATGTCAAAAGTAGTTGAAGGAGTTAGAGGAGCTGACTTAGTACAGGAACAAAGATCACCAGTACAACCAAGTAGTCCAGCTTACAACGAAGACCTTCCACAATATGAATACGATGTAGAAAAAGCAAAACAACTTCTAGAAGAAGCAGGTTACTCTGATGGAATTTCAGCAACCTTCTACGTCCCATCAGGAGACACCAGACCAAAAGAAGTTGAAATAATGGCTAAATCTGCTGAAGCCGCAGGATTTGACTTCGAAATAAGATCAATGGAATGGGGTTCATACGAAGACGCAGTAAAAAGTGGAGAAGCTGACGTATTCTACTCAGGCTGGCTAGGATCAGTAGCACCTAAAGAAATGCTTAACCCATGGCACTCAAAAGCTGGTTGGAACTGGTACATAGGTTACTACGATAACCCTGAATTCGATGAAGCGTTTGAAGCAGCAAATACCGAACCAAATCCAGAAGAAAGAAACGAATTATACAAAGAAGCGCAAACCATAATGGTTGAAGACATGGCTAGCATGGTTACCTTCGTAGAAAAAACTAGAATGGCTCATCACAACTCAGTAATAATTCCAGAAGATGCATGGAACCCATACATGGACCCACCTCTAATAAGAGCGTATGAATGGCAATTATCAGAATAATAATTTATTTTTTCTTTTTAATTTTTAAATTTTCAATTTCTCAAATTTCATGATCAAACCTTTTAAATCTAATTTTTAAATATGTATATTATATATTAAATTAGCTAATATCAGATGACTACAATAAAAGTGGTACAATGTTGGAAAGATATATAGAAAGTCCGAGAAGGAGATTTATAATTAAGCGAATATTGAAGAGCATACCTGTAATTTTACTTGCGACGATGGTAGTATTCTCGATCTTACACTTAGCCCCTGGTAATCCGGCGGCAATAATATTAGGACCTCAAGCAACTCCTGAAGCTATTGCATCTATGGAAAAAGAATTAGGTTTAAATCGACCTATTTATGTCCAGTATGTAGATTGGATTGCTGGAATACTTCAAGGAGATTGGGGTACCTCAATTAGATGGGGGATTCCAGTACTTACTCTGATAAAAAAAAGAGTACCTCCAACATTGCTGCTGATGACTTCTTCAATGATACTCTCCATTGTATTAGGAGTTAGTTTAGGAGTATTAGGAGCGCTTAAAAGAAATTCGATATTCGACTATGCTAGTACGGTAATGGCTTTATTTTGGAGGTCATTTCCATCATTTTGGCTTGGGATACTATTCCTGTACTTATTTGGTTTGAAGTTAGGATGGTTCCCTATAGGAGGATATCAAGGCTTAATATCTTTAGTCTTACCTATGCTAGTATTAGGATTAAGATTACAAGCTATAATTGCGAGATTAACACGATCAAGCATGTTGGATGTTATGAATAAAGATTACATTAAAACAGCTAAAGCTAAAGGTTTGGGTAACAGGGCAGTTATAGTAAAGCATGGGTTGAGAAATGCACTCATACCTGTAATAACTATAGTTGCACTTAGAATCCCTTGGTTGTTTTCAGGAGCTATGGTAACTGAAACTGTATTCTCATGGCCTGGAATGGGTAGATTAATAGTTTCAGGAGTGAGAATGAGAGATTTCCCTGTCGTTCAAGGGTGTGTGCTCTTAATGAGTGTTTCCGTTATATTAGGAAATCTAGTCGCGGATATATTATACACATTCGTAGATCCTAGGATAGATTTAGCTAAGAAAGAGGTGAAAAAATGAGTGAACCACAGAGTAGAGGATCAATGCTTGAAGAAGGAGAAGAAATAGACGTGGAAGCAGAGATGGCGGATCTCAAACAAAAGGAAACCAGTCAACTTAGCTTAGTATGGTTAAGGTTTAAAAGAAGTAAACTAGCAATAATTGGAGCGATAATAGTATTAACATTAATAGTTACAGCAGTATTCGCTCCATTAATAGCTCCTCAAGCTCCAAATGATCAGAATACGGGTGAAAGATTAGAAGGGCCATCAATGGAGCATGTTCTAGGAACTGACAGCTTGGGAAGAGATCTGTTCTCCCGCTTAGTTTATGGATCTAGAATAGCTCTTAAAATAGGTTTGCTAATTGTTGCAGTAAGCGGTGGAATAGGAGTTACTTTAGGTTTAATTGCAGGAGTATCGGGTGGTTGGATTGATGAAATTATAATGCGATTGGTAGATACGTTTTTATCTTTCCCGATCCTGGTTTTAGCTTTAGCAATTGCTGCAGCTTTGAAACCATCTATAAACAGTGTGATAATGGCTGTGGGGTTGTTAACTTGGACTAGATTTGCTAGGATAACTAGGGGGGAGATTCTATCTATAAAGGAGGAACAGTTTATAGAATCTGCTGAAGCGATAGGTGAGAGCAAATTAAGTTTAATGTTTAGGTATATGTTACCTAATGCCTTACCGTCTATAGTTGTAGTAGCAACTCTGCAAATGCCATCTGCATTACTGTATTCAGCAAGCTTAAGTTTCCTAGGTGTAGGAGCACAACCACCAAGCCCAGCTTGGGGACTTATAGTTTCGGATGGAAGAGGATACGTATTAATGGCGCCTTGGATATCAGCATTCGCCGGATTAGCAATTATGCTAACAGTCTTAGGATTTAACTTCATGGGTGACGGATTACGTGATGCACTAGACCCGATGACTAGAGGTGACTAAATTGGATTACTCAAGTAAAGAAACAATACTCGATATAAAAGACTTAAAAACACATTTCACATCAGAAGAAGGAATGGTAGAAGCATTAGACGGTGTAAACTTAGATATAAAAAAAGGTGAAATCCATGGACTAGTTGGGGAAACAGGATGTGGAAAATCAGTAACAAGCCTAACAATACTTGGACTACTCGATAATAACGCCAGAATAAAAGCCGGAGAAGTGAATTACAAAGGACAAGACTTACTAAAAATGTCTCAAAAGGAATTAAAGAAGGAAATTCGAGGAAAAGAAATAAGTATGATATTTCAAGACCCTTCCTCATCACTTAACCCAGTGTACACATCAGGAGAACAAGTTAGAGAAGCAGTACAGCTTCACAGAACCAAAGAAACAGAAAAAGCAAGAAAAATGGTAATAGAAGAATTTGAAAAAGTCAAATTACCAGACCCAGAGGACATATACGGAAAATACCCGCACCAACTAAGCGGAGGAATGAAACAGAGGGTAATGATCTCAATGATGCTAGCCTGCAACTCAGATCTAATAGTAGCCGACGAACCAACCACAGCACTCGATGTATCAATCCAAGCACAATTCCTTAAAGTTTTAAAAGATCTTCAACAAGAATTAGACCTATCAATGCTATACATAACACATGATATGGCAGTAATATCAGAAATATGTGACAGAGTCTCAGTAATGTACGCAGGACAAATAGTAGAAAGCGGAACAGTACACGACATCTTCAAAAATCCAAAACATCCATACACAAGAGGCTTAATAAACTCAGTACCAGGAATCAAACAAGATATAGAAGACTTCGTAACAATAGAAGGAACAGTACCAAGACTAATTAATCCACCATCAGGATGCAGATTCCATCCAAGATGCCAATACGCAACGGACAAATGTGAAAACGAAAAACCTAGAACCAGAAAAATAGAAGGAGACCACAGCGCTGCCTGCCACCATCTGGAGGCGATAGAATGATACTAGAAACAGAAAATCTGAAAAAATACTTCTCATCACCAAAAGGAGAAGTAAAAGCAGTAAATGGAGTAAGTCTCGGTATAGAAGAAGGAGAAACACTTGGAGTTGTTGGAGAAAGTGGATGCGGGAAAAGCACACTAGGAAGAACAATACTTAGACTATTAGAACCAACAGAAGGAAAAATATTATTCAGAGGAAGAGATATAGCAGAAATTAAAAGTAAAGCAGAACTCAGAGAATTAAGAAAAGAAATGAACGTCGTCTTCCAAGACCCAGCAGGATCACTAAACCCAAGAATGACAGTATACGACCACCTAAGAAGACCCCTTGAAATACATAATATAGCAGAAGGAGACGAAAAAACCAAAAAAATAATAGAAATACTAAACATAATGGGGCTCAAAGCAGAACACATGATAAGATACCCACACGAACTAAGCGGAGGACAAAAACAAAGAGTAGGAATAGCAAGAGCACTATCAGTAGAACCTGACTTCCTCGTACTAGACGAACCAACCTCAGCACTAGACGTATCAGTACAATCAAAAATACTAAAACTACTAGAAAGAGCAAAAAAACAATTCCACCTATCATACATGTTCATATCACATAACATAAACCTAGTAAGAGCAATAAGCGATAGAATAGCAGTAATGTACCTAGGAGAACTAGTAGAAGTAGGTGAAACAGAAGAAGTATTCGAAAACCCAAAACACCCATACACCAAAGCACTATTCAGATCAGTACCAAACCCAGACCCAGACCACGAACTAAAAGAACCGCTAAAAGGAGACGTACCAAGCCCAGTAAACCCACCAAAAGGATGCAACTTCCATCCAAGATGCGAAGAAAAAATAGGAAAAAAATGCGAAGAACAAGACCCCAAACTAAAGAAAATAAACAACAGAGAACTAGCATGCCACCTATTCTAATCCCATTCTCTACTTATTTCCTTTAAAAAACCATATAATTAAAAAATCAC
>CAYNOZ010000007.1:0-35576 GCA_964398955.1 uncultured Thermococci archaeon
GAATGGGTGGAAGCCCCTGCCTAATCGGAGATTAGGAAGGGGAGGATGTCACTTCTCGAGAGCAGTAAAACTAGGTTGATAAAGATGGAAATTCTCTTCGTCACCGATTACTACCCCCACGAGAAGATCACGGGCGGCGTGGAGGCTAGAGCCTACTACCTGTCCAAGCACCTCGCCCGGAACCACGAGGTGAAGGTCGTCTGCTCCAGGCAGCAGGGTCAACCGAGGGAGTCCGAGGTCAACGGTTGCGAGGTCCACCGGGTCGGCGGGGTGCACCCCTACTCCCACAAGGGGAACTTCCTGTCGAGGCTGGGCTTCTTGGACGTCGCGCTGGAGAGGCGACCTCTTTTAGAAGTGAATTGATATAAGGTAGTAGTGGAATTTTTTATCCGGAATGGAATTAAAAAGGATAGCTTGGTAAGATGGAATCTGTTAAAAATTTCTTTTCGAAGTGGAGTGAGGAGCTGGCTTGGTTAGGTGTTTTGCTAGTGTTGGCGGGGTTTTTCTTAATCCCTCTTTTCTTTAAAACTGGATTGATTTCTGTAAGTTTTGTAGCAATCGGAGTTATTCTTTGGGCTTCTTTTATCTATCTAGAATCCTTAAAAGAATAATAATTAATCCGAATTTTTTGGAGAATTGATTAATTAACGTTTTTTAATAAAAGAGAATAAGGTAATTTTTATGAAACTTTGTTTATTGTCGAGGTTTTTCGACCTCCGAAATGCTGGGGTGGGTCGGTATTCTATGGAATTGTTGGAGAGATTGAGAAATAATGATTTAGAGATTGAAACGGTCAGCCAGGACGGAGGAATTCCTCTCGGAGAGGGCATGGTAAAGTATTTCTTCTACACTGCCTTTGAAGCTCCATTCAAGATCCCCGAAGCAGATGTTTATCATGCCTTGACGCCACTCGAGAGTATTCACGCTCCGAGCCCCTTGGTTGTCACTTTTCATGATTTTATCCCCGCGCTTTATTTGGAGGATATTGAGACTCATTATGCCTCCAGTAAAATGGAGAGATGGTTCACCTCCAACTACTTTCGGATCGCATGTAAGACGGCTGTTCGTAAAGCCGATGCGATTACCTCCGTGAGTGAACAGACCAAGGAGGAACTGGTTCGGGAGTTTGGCGTCGACGAGGAAGATGTGAAGGTTATAAGACACGGGATTAATCCGGAGCTTAAACCGAGAGAAAAGGAGGACGATGTCTTTCGTGTGGGGACGCTCAGCTTTCTGGGTCCCAGGAAGAGGATAGATTTGTTGATTAGAGCCTTTCTGGAGGCGGACGTGGACGGTGAACTTTTGATCGCGGGAAAGGGTCGTGAGTTGGAAAGGTTGAAGAGAATTGCCGGTGGAGATGAGCGGGTCAAGTTTTTGGGTTTTTTACCGGAGGAGGAAGTGGTCGATTTTTTTAATTCATTGGATGTATTTACATTCCCTTCAAAGCTCGAGGGTTACGGTCTCCCCGCGGTGGAGGCGATGGCTTGTAAAACTCCCGTGGTGACGATCTCCGATGCGGTCATCCCCGATGATGTTCAAGATCGAACCATAGTGGTAGATGACTTGGAGAGATGGTTAGAGAATCCCGATTTTTCGGAAATAGACGTAGAGGAAAATTACGAGTTTGCCAAAAAACATGATTGGAAAATATGTGCTAAAGATCATATGAGAGTTTATGAAGAAATTTCTAGTAAAATAAAAAATTAAAAAATATTTCAATCTTAGAAAATAATCATTAGCTTGGAGAAATAATTGAAGAATTTGGATTATATGTCTTTTCCACTTTTTACATAGGTTGGAGCTGGTTGATCGAAAAATCAAAAGTTTCATTAAAGTTTTTGCTGATTTACTCTATCATGTTTACTAAAGGGGATTTTTATGAATGAGGGAGAAGCTGAAGAGAGTTACTCGGAATATATGGTTAAGGGAGTATCAATATCCTTCGCGGTAACCATCGCTATAGGAATCTCGGGGATTTTGATGCGTATGTTCTTATCTAGATCCCTCTCCCCCACCGATTATGGAATTTTTTATGCGGTATTTTCTCTCCTTGGGTTCTTTGCCCTGATTAGGCAAATGGGTTTGGGACAAACGATTGTGAAATTTTTACCGGAGTTTGAGGAAAAGGAGGATTTTACGAGTCTTAAGTCATCTATAATTATAGCTCTAATTATCCAATTATCAGCTGCCTCGCTAGTTGCCGGGTTTTTTTTCATTTTTTCTAAAGAAATCGCTATTGGTTTCATAGGCAGTAAGACTGCTATTCCGATAATACGGTTTTTAAGCCTTTGGTTCATAAGCATGGTATTTCTAAGAGTAGGATCAAGGGTTTTCCGAGGATTTAAAGATATACTAGGCTCTAAGCTAGTCGAACTCTTTAGGATTATAATTACATTTATTTTGTTAGGCATGTTCAGTTATTTTGCGAATCTAGGAGCAACAGAGACTGCTCTCTCGTTTTTTCTCGGCTGTACTTTAGCTCTTTCTTGGATAATGATCCGGTTGAGAAAACATAAAACAAGACTTTCAAGAGGCGAAATTGAGTTTTCAAAGCCTCTGGCTAAGAAGCTCTTTTATTTTGGCCTCCCCCTGATTTTTGTGGGGATAGCTGGGACCCTTACCTCCCAAATTGATACTTTGACTATTACACTATTCAGAACACCTAAAGAGGTAGGTTATTATCAGGTAGCCCGTCCTATCACCAAAATAATTGGTCAAGTAGGCACGGTGATTGGAGTACCCCTCCTCCCAATGTTGTCAGAGTTGTGGGCCAAAGATGATACCGAAAGAATACAATCATCGTTTTACTACCTCGTCAAACTTACATTTCTTTTTATAGTCCCTCTTGTACTGATTTTTTTAGCTTTCCCAGAAATCATTATTAGAATACTTTTCACTTCAAGTTATCTCCCGGCGGCTGGGGCTGTGAGAATACTGAGTATCACAATGGTAACTACAGTTATGTTTGCTCTTCTGGGTAGAGTACTGATTGCAACTGGAAAAAATATTCTATATTCAAAGCTCTATGGGTTAGCAGCAGTTATCAATTTAGTTGGAGATGTAATTCTTGTCCCAATTCTGGGGATTGAGGGGGCTGCCTTAGCATTTCTCATATCCTTTTCCGTTGCCTTGACTTTAGAGTTCTACTATATCAGAAAGGATTTAGACCTTGCAGTGTCAACAAAAGAGATTTTTAAGATTGTATTAGGTGGAATGATTTCCTTATCTATTATCTTAATTCTTAAAAATGTATTAACATTGCCAATCTGGCCAGAGATTTTTATAATCCTTATTCCTGCGAGTTTGTTTTATCTGTTTTGGTCTCTTAAAACCAGAATTTTGACTGACGGTGACCTAAAGATGATGAAGGAGACCCTTCCATTCCCCCATTTTATTATTAAAATCGTTCGACAAATTAAGAAATATATTTGAAACTTATCTTTAGGAAATCAGGATTTAATGATTAAATGTCAAAGTTCGGTGAAGATTCGATGAGTTTAGAATCTCAAAAAAAGTTAATTAAAGAGCGAAATTGGGACTGTCTTCTAGTTTTAGATGCTTGCCGTTTTGATTTTTTTAAAAAAGTTTATAATGATTTTTTTACTGGAGATTTGCAAAGAGTGAAATCAGCTGGATCTCGAACGGAAGATTGGTTGAAGAATACATTTGATGGAGGAAATTATAAGGATGTTATTTATGTATCCGGTAACCCCCATATCAATTCTGTGATTTCTAACGATAAATTTACAGGAAAAGAGCTTTTCTCAGAAATTAGGGACGTATGGGATTGGGGATGGGATGAGAAATCAGGAACTGTACACCCTAAGGCAGTGAGGGGAGAAACAGTCAAAGTTAGCCAAAACACAGATAAAAGGATTATAGCTCATTTTATGCAACCTCATTGGCCGTATCTCACAGTATCTGTAGAAAAAGTAAGAGATCTTTCAAGTTATTCTTCTGAAAGCGATTTTTCTTTTTTTCCTAATCCAAAGGAGTTTATTTCTTTCTTTGGGAAGGACAACTGGGTTACTATTGGGAAAATAATCAGGAAAGTATTAGGTTGGAAGAGGGCATATAGATTTGCTCAAAGAATTGGTTTGACAAATGCTAGAGATATTAAGTTATTCGGTGAGAGATATGGAGATGACAAACTTCGCGCAGAGTATGAGAAAAACTTGAGAGAGACTTTAAATGAGATTAGTATTCTTGTGGAGAAGATTGATGGAAATATTGTTGTGACATCGGATCATGGGGAATTTCTAGGTGAAGAAGGATTTTATGGGCATCATTTTCGATGCGATGATCCAATTCTTAAGATGGTTCCTTGGTTAGAAATTTTTAATAATTAAACTTGCGGCTGGTCTTACCCCTTAGAAGATTGATTCGGATTAGATGAAATAGCTTAATCCAATGAGTTTCTTACTCCGTTTTGATTTTTGTTTGCAGGCTAGCTTTACTTTCCAGAAATTTATATCGAAAAATTGTTATTAGGATTAGGTTTTTTGTAAAGATGGAGCGAAAAGAATGCAAAAACAAGAAAATCTAATTGATAAGAGAAATTGGGATTGTTTAATTGTGCTTGACGCTTGTCGCTATGACTATTTTGAAAATGTTTATGAAGACTATCTCGGCGGAGATCTGGAAAAAGTATTATCGAGCGGATCGAGCACGGAAGAATGGTTGAAAGGGACTTTTGAAGGCAAAAATTTTTTTGATACTGTTTATATTTCTTCAAACGCTTTTGTGAATTCTAAAGGAATAACTGCTGGAGAAGGTTTTGATGCCACTGATTGCTTCTTCAAAATTATAGACCTATGGGATGAGGGATGGGATGAAAAAAAGGGAACTGTTCCTCCGAAAAAGGTTAGCAAGACTACAAGAATGATTAGAGCAAAGCATCCGAAAAAGAAGCTTATTTCTCATTTTATGCAACCACACTATCCGTATCTTCCCTTGAAAAATATACCAAGGGAGTCTAAAAAACAAGGTTTTAGGGGGCAAGTTAAAGAAGGCGAGGGCTTTTCTACCTTTGAAAAATTAAGACGCTTTCTAGGTAAAACCGCAATTAAAATTCTAGGTCACGAATGGGGTAATAAAATTACAAGGCTTAAACATAAAAACAAACCCGGAGTTTTAAAGAAGGTCGAAAAAAAAATTCGGGGAAGAAGGTTTAAAGGCAGCATATGAAAAAAATCTGAGAGTAGCTCTCAAAGAAACGAGAAAACTAGTTGAACGTTTGCCAGGCAAAACTATTGTTACTTCTGATCACGGAGAACTTTTGGGTGAAGGGGGAGTATACGGACACCTTATCGCTAGTGATTACCCTACTTTGAGAGAAGTACCTTGGTTAGAAGCCAAAGTTTAGAGTTTTGCAATTAGAAGTCTTTCTCTTTCTTAGCTTGTTTCAGTTCTTTAATTCAGACAAAAATTCTTCCCATTTTCTTGATATTTTATCATGAGTAAAACTTTCAGCTTTTTCTAAGCAATTTTCTCTCATCTTTTCGTATAACTCATTATCATTCAGAAGCCGCAGAATAGCCTCCTTCTGACCTTTTTTTGAGTTTTCTAGAAATCCACAAATCCCATTCCCAATCGATTCTTTCGGAATTCCGGGGCACTCTCTTGTGACTATAGGTGTCCCTGATGCCATAGCTTCAATCAACGTAGAAGTTCCCCTATCGTTTTTAGTAGGGAGATAGTAAATTTTCGCTTGCCGGTATATATCTCTTAACTCCTCACCATATTTCGGTCCCAAGAATTTTACTTTATCGCTGATTTTTAAATCCTCAATCTTTTTCTCACACCTTTTCCTATATTCTCTTCCGCTTTCTTCTTCTCCAATTCTAATAGAATTTTTGTCTATAACAGGAGTTTTACCCTCTACAAAACTCCCAACAACCCAAAACTCTAATTCCTCTTTCTCTTCAGAGACTTCAGAAAAGACTTCTAATGCTTCATGTAAATTTTTAATATCGCACCATTTGCCAGAAACTGCTAGTATGTAATTTGATTTTTCAGCGGTACCTATTTCAAGAGGTAGCGATCTTGGAATGACAACAAACTTTTCTTCTGGAATGCCTAAAGTTTCTCTAGGTAGGCTAACCCCGTGGTCAATAGTAGCCCAAAGCCTATCTGCTAGCAAACCTTCAAATGTAAAAAGAAATCGGGCAATCCCAATTTTTATTTTTGTGCTTAATGAATAGCCAAAAAGCCAGCGTTTGGCTAAATCTATCTTTACAACCGTCTTAATCTTTCTTAACTTAGCCAAAATCAAAAGAAGCAGAAGGAAAGGGCTTCCATAAAAACTGTGGAAAAAGATACAATTAGCGTCGGTTTTTAAAATGCTTTTTACCATTTCCCACTTACTAGATGAACAAGGTTCTGTGTTACCGAGAATATTCATCAATCTTTTAGCTCTTTCATTCATCTCTTTTGCAATAAATAAAATCTTCATTTTTCCTCGTTTCCCCTCTGTTTTCTCTTTTCAGATTTTCTTTAATAGCCTGACTAAAAAAACTCTATTAATTCTATTGGCCCTTTTAACTTAAGCTCTTTATCCATTCTCCGACCCCGTGGTCAGTCCCGTCCGGAGGTCTCCTTAGGGTCATGTGATTCCTCGATCGGTTTTACCAGTGGCAAAACGCGTTCATGAAGTTCTCCACAGTCTTCATCTCCTTCGTCGGAAAGTAGACGTCGAAGTTCCGAATTCGGTCCTTCAAAATCTCGAACCACCGCTCCACATAGTTCCTCTCTCCTCCACTGACGACCTCGTGGTCCAGTCCTACCCGTTCCGCAGCCCACGGGTACCACGGACCGCCGTCCGTCACGAGCAGCGGTTTGTTCTCGCAACATTCGACGCACTTCCGCAAAAATATCCAGCCGTCCGCCAGCTCGCGGTGCTCCGACACGTAAAAGTTGATTATCTCCCTTTTTCCAGGTCTATCGCCGCGAATATGTAAATCCAGCCCTTTTCGGTCCTTATTTTGGTCTCGTCCGCGATTATGATTTTTCTCTCCCTTCTCCGAAAGACTTCGCCCTCGAGTTCCTTGCCCAGCCTCTGGACCCAAGACCACACGGCGACGTGGGAGTCCGGGATCGAGAGATCCTCCAAGAGTCAGGCGATATCCTGGTAGCTCGAGTCCTGAGACACGTAGAGGTAGGCTCCGAAAGCCCTCACCGCCGGGCTCGTCCTGGTCCTATCGAAATATTTATCACTGAAATTCTTCACAAAATTTTCTGGAGGAAGGTCCTGCAAGAACTCTTGGAGTTTTCCAGTCAGGGGATATCCTCCTCCTTCTTTCCTTCCTCCTTCCCAAGACCTCCAGATTCCGAGGTGTAGCTACCCTAAAAATAGCTTAAGAGGGCTTTTGACCAAGAATAAGTGTATAGCAGAAGTTTACTGTATTTTAAATCATGAAATTATCGAGAGGTCAATATCGCTCGAAAAGCAAAGATGATAATTTGAGATAAGTGAAGATATGAATTCTAACAATTGTAAGAGGTTAATAAAGTGAAGTGATAATACTAACCTTGAAGTCGAAAAACTAATTTGGAAGCGATTACTTCATGAAAAGTCTAAGGAATTTTTTTCGGAAAAAACTAAGCTCACAATCTATTACTTATCAGGCTTATCATTATTATCTGAAAGCAAGAGACTATCTTAGATATATTTTCTCAGAAAAGAATGAAAGTCTTATTATCGTTTTAACATTCGATGATCCTCCCGATAATACTTCAGCCCGAATACCCAAGTTTCTTAACAGCGAGGAAATTGGAGCCACCTTTTTTATTCCTCCTGCCAATACAGAAGATAAGCTAATTGGGGAAACCGTTTCCTTAGGTCACGAAATTGGTGGTCACGGATGGAATCACGGACATGAAGAAGTTGAAAAAAATCATGTAAATTCTGCTCCCAGATGCTTCAATTATCTGGAGGACTTCTATCCAGAATTAGTTTCGTGGAGGTTCCCCGGTCTGACAGTGAAAAGCGAAAAGGCTTATGAGAATGTGAAGAATGCTGGCTTTGAAATTGATTCTACAAGAGCTACGTATTATCCCATCTCTAAGCCTAGGGAATACGAGAGTTTAGAGGAATATCCGTTTTTGAGACTTCCTCCGACTGGACAAATGGATATTGATACGAAAAGTTATACCTCTATGAGCAGATTCATCCAAGAAAGAAGTTCAGCTTGGGAAGGAATAATGGTTCTTCCATTTCATACTTGGTACCAAAATAAGAATTTTGATGAATTTAAAAAATTAATTAGGCAACTAAAGGAGAAAGGGATAGAGTTCAAAAGGTTGATAGATGTAAGTTCGGATTTTTAATGGCAGGATTTTAGAAAAGTTTTTAATTTACTCCAGTACCTCCGCAAGTGATTTTAGTTTTCTCTTTTTTGCGTAGTCTAGAGGAAATCAAAGGGAGGGTAAGGGGTAAAAGACCCCCGTCCTCTCGGACGGAGGCTGGTCCGGATTTCCTCTAGGAGGAGATCAATTCTCGCTAGATAGGTTTCGGACCAGTAGAAAACTATCCAGTGAATCTCTTAAATCGTTTGCCTCGCTCTTCAACCCAGCTCCAAACTCCCTCTACGATTCTTACGATCTCGCCCAGTCGGTTATAAAGATGGGAATGAACGAGGCTTCCGCGGAGAAGCATTCGAAACCCTCGCCAGACGTAATCCTGAGAAGATTACACGAAGTGGACGAGGAAAACGCTCAAGAAGAACTGGAAAAACTAAATGAGCAGATCTTGGAAGAGCTGCAATTGCCGGAGAATCCAAAGATCGCCATAGATTTCACAATCATTCCCTACTACGGAGAAGATAATCCCACCCTCGTGAGCGATTCCAGACTACCAGGCACAAAACTAGGAATCAAATTCGCAATACTGAGCGTCGTAGAAGAAGGAAAAACCATAACCTTGAAAGCCCGACAGGTCAGCCCGTTCGAGTCGAACATCTCAGTGTTAAAAGAACTGCTTGATTACGCCCAAAAATTACTCGATCCCAGCCTTGTCCTTCTCGACAGAGGTTTTTACTCCGTGGATGCGGTTGAGGAGCTCAAATCAAGAAAATTAGGTTTTATAATCCCTGCAAAGAAGACTAGCCCGGTCAGAAAAGCTTGTGAAAAGTTCGAAAAGGGAGAAATACCGGACGAAACGGAACACACCGTTTCAAACAGCAAAAAAGAAGAAAAAGTTCAACTTTTATTCACTGAAAGGGAGACGGAGAACGGGAAAGAAATACACCCGTTCATCACCAACCTGGACATGGATCCGGACGAGATTTCGAAGAATTATGGTTAACGTTGGCGGATCGAGACGAATATTCGGGAGCTCGGAAAGTTCAAACCGTTCACCACGAGCCAGTCGATGAGTTTAAGACGATTATATTTCCTCGTAAGCATGATTCTGTACAATTTGTGGATTCTCTCACGGGACGGGTGTGAGCGTCCGAGAGTTCACGAGTTCAAGAGACGGTTGAAACGTTTGTTGACAGTGTTTCGAGTGTTTGGGGGAGAAAAAATCCGACCTCCGCCAGTTCCAACCTTAGCGTAAAGATTTTCTCGATGTTTTCCTAGAGGCGTCTATCCGTTTTTGGAAGATCTTTAGGGTTTTCACCTCCCGAACTTGCCGCTGATAATCGCGAAAAACCGAGAATTATCATCGGAAAAGTTTTCTGAACGCGAAAAAGAACGAAAAACTTTACCCAAAAGACAAAGTACTTCTACTTACGTGAGTACTGTACTCAGAAATAGAGAGAAATAAAAAATAGAGCCATGGCTGAAAATACCACTAATGCCAATTTTAAATATGAAAATGTAAGAAATTTTTTGTCCTAAAAATGAGGTCTCTTTAAGCATGAATTTGGTAGAATCAATACTCCAAAAATTTTCAGGACTTAACTTTATAGAATTAGTTTTTCAAAAAAGCCCTTTTCTTAGACACTCATACTATGCCGGACTCGAAAGAATTTTTGAACGCTTCCCCAATGAGGGCTTTAAGGTAATGGATGAAGAGTGGGATTATTTAATTGTACTGGATGGATGCAGGTTTGATTATTTTAGAAAGTTTAATAATATCCCGGGAGAATTAAAGAAGAAAATTTCTCTAGGGTCTGATACTGGTAACTGGAAAGAACGAAACTTTAAGAAAAACTATCCTGATACTGTCTATGTAACTGCCAATCCTCAACTCTCTAAGTATAAATTAAAAGAAAATTTAGGATTCATCCCCTTTTTGCACGTTGAGGAAGTTTGGGATTATGGATGGAACGATTATTGGGATACTGTTCTCCCCGAAGAAGTCACAAAAGCCGCATTAAAAGTTAAAAAGGAATTCCCTGATAAGCGCATAGTAGTGCATTACGATCAGCCTCATATGCCTTTCATAGCTGGACCCTACGCGGAAGAATTGAGAAAAAAACGACATAATCTAGATCCAGATGAACTTTGGAAGAGAATACTTCAAGGAAAGCGTCTTACTGGAGTCCGTGATACTTGGAGGTTCGTCAGCAGGGGAATGATTGATTTTGAAAAGGCTAAAAAAGGATATGAGGAGAATGTTAAATTCGTTCTCAGTGAAATTAAGGAACTAATTGAGGGATTAGAAGGAAAAATTGTAGTCACCGCAGACCATGGAGATGCACATGGAGAATATTATATATTTGGTCATCCGGGACACGTATATCTCAGCCCATTGGTTGAGGTCCCTTGGTTAGAAGTTAATAGGGACAAGTTAATAGAAAAGGGAGACTTTTAACTTTACTGTTATATCTATTCTGACAGGACTTCAAGCCAGGGGACTTCTCTTAGGATATGATGGGTAGATCTATGAAAGTGTCCGTAAAGCCCTCCTTCCCCCAAGAGTTGTCCGTGATCTGACGTTATAACGATGTTATCATCCTCTCTTTGAGATAAAAGATTCGGGAGACGAGACAAGACTCTTTTCAGATTAGCTAGATAGGCTAAGCGCAAGGTGTTATTATCGTACTTTTCTGCTACGGATTCCGTTATTCCCTCCGGTCTCAAGCCAGACCATCTGGTCAAGTTTTGAACTAGTCTTCTTCCTAGAATTTTGTTAATAGCTTGTCTGAGCTTTGCTGGAATCTTTTTCAAAGGACTCTCTTTTTTATGTAATCCCCTCTGCCCTTCAAACCCCTCAAAAGGAAGATTACAATATGGAGGATGTGGTTGCATATAATGAACAATCATTTTGCCATTTTCTTTTTCTGCGTTCTGATTCACTGTAGAAGGGAGAACTGTGCGCTCTTCTTCATCCCATCCATAATCCCAAACGTCTACAATTTTTCCAAAGTGCTCTCTTGAGTCAAATCCTTCTATACTTTGCACATCTGTTGAGTTTACGTAAGGATTGGCAGAAACGTACACTACGTCTTCCATGTATTGATTGTGAAATGTGTTTTTGAGCCACTCCGGAGTAATAGACCCCTCCGACTTAACCTTCTCAAGTTTACCTCTCAGATACTTCCAATATGAAAAAGCAAAATAGTCAAATCTGCAAGCATCTAGGATTATTAGAATATCCCAATCTTTTTCCTCTATCACTTTCTTCTGACTTAACATTATACTTCCTTCTTTATGATATTCCTTGCTTATTTTTTACTACCACAAGGTTTCTCTTCTTCAGCATTTGATGGTAAGAATTGCTATAATAATCTTTTTCAGGTAAGGCAGATTTGAAGGAATCTTCGTGCATAATTAGTACGGAACCGGGATGTAAAAGACTCTTAAGGTTTTTACAAGCGAATTTTTCGAGCTCCTTTGCTTCAGCTGCATCAGCACCCGACAAATCTATATGAATCATATCCATCTCGGGAAGATCATCAAGGTGCCTAGGGATCGTCTTTTTTATGTCACCTTCAAACAGGAATACTTGCGTGTTTTTATCTTCTAATTTTTCCCTAATATCCTCCTTAGAGGATTCATCGAAGTAGTCAAACCCATAATACTCAGTACCAACTCTTGATGATATCATAGACTCAGCGCCCAATCCAGAAGCCACGCCGACTTCCAGGATTTTTTTTGGCTTCTATCTCCTCCGAAATTCTTGATAACAGATTATGCTTTTGTTTTTTGATTATAGATGAATAAATGTTATTTTCAGGGCCTCCAAGGGATTTTGGAATTATTCTTTTGAGATTTTTTATCAATTTATAATCCATTTGTTTTCTCACCATATCCCAACTAACTGTACTTAATAATTCTTCAATCGTTTTTCTGCTAATTCTCTCAGAGTTTCTGTCTCACTTACTCTATCTATTATTTCATCTAATTTGGGAAGTAAATTTACTTTCCGCCCCAGTGTTTTTGATATGAAGGAAGGCTTATCATAAAGATTTGTAGGGTGGATAAGCATCACCACGTCTTTATTCTCTGTTTCTTCGACTAACCAATTCATATCAAAATTGGAGCGAAATAATAGTACGGTAGGGAGATAGAGGAAACCATTAATCCATTTTTCTTCTTTCTCAAATTTTTCTCTCTTATAGTAATTCCCTGTAAAGTACTTTAACCCAGCCTTTTTCCCGTAATTTATATACTCCCATGGTTCATACTTCCCGTCATGGACTCTCGACATTTTCCCCCATGTTCCATGTTTAGCGAATCCGTAAATTTCTCCTTTAAACCTATTAGAAACCTTTTTGAGCCCTTTGACGAATTTTTCATAGTTTTGAGTCTCTTCAGCGTGGTAGCCGGCTTCAATTTCACTGTTAATAATATCTGCTGCTAGATCTCGTTCTGGGAGAGTGCAAGGCCTGAAAAATAGCGTTGCTTTTGCATTTTTATTTTGAAGATAATTCACTAGTCTTTCGACGTTTCTCATATATCCAAGTTTCTTCGACTTTAAGGGATAAAATAGGTTCAATTTGGTTCTGATGAAATCCAGACCGAATCCCAAGGGTCTAAAGTCTCTAGAATATGCTAAGTCAACGTCAAATCGGAGTATAAGACTCAATTTATTACCTCAAATGCGGGATTTCTCGTTATCCTTACATATATTTTCCAGTATTTTATTAACTTTAGCTGTTTCAGTTTACTCATAAAGGAGAGATATCATGAGAGAACCGATGGTTAGCATTATTATTCCGGCATACAATGAAGAGGAATACATTGGGGACTTATTGGACGATTTGATAGATTTAAATTATGAGGATTTGGAGATTATCGTCGTGGACGATGGCTCTACAGACCGAACGAGAGAAATTCTGGAAGATTATGACGTGAAGAAAGTTTTCAAGGAAGAAAACGAAGGCCTTCCTTCAGCACTCAATAAGGGAATTGAGGCGGCAGAAGGTGAATTTAACTGGCAGATAAACGCCGACTTGCGAGTAAGAGACAAAAAGATAATAAAGAAACTGTTGAGAGAATTTGACGAAGAAATTGTTGCGGTTTGGGGAGCTATAGCTGTAGAGAACGATGATGAATTCTTTCCATCGATGATGGCAGCTAGCAAGAAGCTAGATCCCGACTACCTTTATGGCTCTGCAAACGTAATGTTCCGGACAGAATTCTCGAAGAACAATCCTTACTACGAAGGTGAAAGAATTACTTCCCCTGACTTCGAAATGAGGAACAAAATAGATAACTCTAAACAAAAATTCGCCGAAAACGCAGTCGTGAGCGCGTATTACCCCGAGTCCTTCCGAGATAATGTGAGCCAACGGATAAGGTACGCTAAGTCCCACATTAGCCGATTCAAGAGAGAAGGTTTTAACTTTAAAAACTCTTTCCCAATAGCTAGAGACTGGGGCGCTATAACTGTACCATTACTTCTCGGGTTCGCGATATCGCCGATATTTTTCTACGCATTTTGGAGTTTGGTTTTTCTGTTTTTTCTTTATAGGGCTTTCAAAGCGAGAAACTGTTATCCAAACGGTCTTTTTGCTTTTGCGAGCACATTTGCTGAAGTCTTTTTTGTATTTCTTCGAGCTCCCTCATATATAAGGGGTTTGATAGGTTGAAAATCGCATTTTACACAGATTATCCCCCTTTCAAGGAAAGGGGAGGAGCCGAAATAAGGATGCATAAGATAACTACGATGCTTGCCGATCGGGGTCACGAAGTTCATGTTTTCTGCGGAGGAAAAGAAAGAGAAGAAAAAATAGTAGAAGATGTTCACTACCACATTTACAAGAACTATTGGGAGGATCTTCCTTGGGGAATTAGAAATATGGTTTACGTCCTTCAAAACTATTTTAGATTCTTAACTTGGGGAAACAAGATTGAAGGCTTTGACGTTGTGGACGCATACCGACCTTTACTGGGAGCTGATGTTGCCACCTTTGCAGGAATTTCGATAAATGCTCTAATGACTGGTCCAATACCAAAGAAATTATTGGTCATGCCTCTAATATTACTTAATTCCGTTTTTATTAGGACCGTAAGTAGAAGGATAACAACTTACGAAACGACTAGAAGAACGATAGAGAGGTTTCATCATGTGAGTCCTAGAGTTATATACGCAGGAATAGACACAAAATTTATTCAAGCAGAAAAGAACCCCGAGAATGATGATAAATTCCGAGTATTATCGAGTAAAGAAATTGAGAAAGTTTGCAAAGTAGCCGAAAATCTTGATAGAGAAGACATTCTTTTTTTAGCTTTGAATCCAGGCGAATCTGTTAATAAACTTCCTGAAAATGTTAAAGACTTAGGAACCGTGTCTCATGAAAAAGTTCTCGAATTAATGAAAACTTCTGATGCTTTTCTTCAATTGTCCCCGCTTTTATCTTTAGCTCAAAAAGAAGCGATGGCCGTTGGTCTTCCTGTAATTGCTCGGGATTCGGAGTTAATTGAAGATGGAAAGGACGGATTCGTTGTTGAAGATGGTAAGACAGAAACTATAGCTGATAGGATTCGTATCCTGGCAGATGACGAAAAATTAAAAAATAAAATGGGCAAAAGAGCAGAGAAACTGGTAAAGGACTTTACTTGGGAAAATACTTGCGAAAAAACTCTTTCAACCTATGAGGAGATAGTATAGGAAACAAAATTTTGTGAGGAAAATGAAAACATTCTTACTTCGAGCATATTTGGCTTGGAAAAAACATAGAAAGTTAAGACAGATGCTATTTTCACTCTCGGGAAAGGTTTTGGATTATCCAGAAACAGTTTTTTTTGAATTAACAAATCACTGCAATTATGATTGTATAATGTGTCCAAAGACCCAGATTCCACAAAGAGAGCGGGAAAAGGGATTCATGAATATAAAACTTTTTAAAAAAGGCATCGATAATGTAGCTGAGATAGGAACCCCTGCTGTTGCTTTACATGGTTTTGGAGAATCCATGCTACACCCTGAGTTTTTGGATTTTGTTAGGTATGCAAAAGATGCTGGAATACCGGAAGTTTTTCTCTTCACAAACGGGTCGCTATTAAATGAAGATTATGCTAGAGAACTCATAGAAATCGGCCTAGACCGCCTTGCAGTCTCGTTTGAAGGAGCCACTAGTAAAACTCACGAATCTGTTGATAGGGGTTCTGATTATAAGAGAGATAAAAGAAACGTCGAGAGGCTGATAGAAATTAAGGACAGAATGAATAAATCCAAACCTATCATAGAAGTAAACTCCGTACTTTTGGATAAAACAAGGAACGAGATAGAGGAAATTAAAAAGATGTGGGGAAAAAAGGCTGATGTAGTGAGCATTCAAACTTATATGAGAGTTTATGCTGATCAGATGTCAGAATTGCTTTCCGATAAAGAAGTGCCTAAAGAGAGGAAAATTTGTACAGCTCCAGCCACACAGCTAATGGTTTATTGGGATGGTAAGGTTTCGCCTTGTTGTGGGGATTGTTTTGCGGATATAATAGTGGGAGATCTGAGGGAACAAAATATATCGGAGATATGGCGAGGGGAAAAGATTAACCGTTTAAGAAACAGAATGTTCCAAAAAAAATATGATGGTTTGATTTGTGAGAAATGCGAGGGAAGCTATGGAAATCCAGTAGAGAGGTCACTTTCTAACGTTTTGAAAGCTGGGATTGGCTTATGATTAATTTATCGGATTAACAAGGTGGTCAAATTTATACCCCTGGTAATTAGTTAACTTATTAATCGATGCCTCACCTATCTTTTCTTTTTGAGGAGAAGGCGAGCGGAAAATAGAGAAAAGAATCTATTCCATAACTTTAAAAGAGATTTAGAAAAAATAAGAGATTTTCTTTACTTTTTGTATTTAATGAAATGATGCTAATTTCTCTTTTACTTTTTTGTGTGTTCATTTTTCACCACTAGCGTGAGTCTTCATCGCTATCTTCTTTGGTTCATTAAAAACATCTGTCTTCTATCGGATTCTCCATTTTCGTAACCTCAAATCCATTTTAAAAATCCACTTTTCAATATTAAAATCGGACAAAAATTCTTTCCATTGTATCTTCTGAAACATGTTGTGTTTTCTACACCTTTAAGACAAGAATTTCCTCGAGATATTTTCCCCCGATATATTATTATGCGTGGCCAAGCGTCTTATCCTAGATAAATTGTAGGTTACTCTTCTCTTTATAAACAGCTTTCTCCATTGTTTGGAGGCTTGTGAATAGTTCTGAGTTTCTGTTTACTTTCAATGTCTATTTCTACGGTTATTAACTTACATTTTTAAAGCCTTTTAGGATCCGCCAGAATTTCACTAACTATGGAAGAAAAAATAAGAGGGTAAAAGAACTTAAGCTAGAGATTAATAATCAAAGGAGGGATTATGATTTTTGCACAATTGGGAGAAAACTGTGAAGTTCAGGAAAATGTGAAAATAGGAGTGAAGCATGATACAGATGTCAAGAAAACAAAGATAGGCAAGAATTCGACAATTAGGAGCGGAACTATTATTTACGCTGATGTGGAAATCGGTGAAAATTTGAATACGGGGCATAACGCATTGATTCGAGAAAATACGGAGATTGGTAATGAGGTATTGGTAGGAACGAATGTAGTAATTGAGGGAAATGTAAAAATCGGGAATAAGGTAAAGCTCGAAACCAACTCCTACATTCCGACAAATGTAAAGCTTGGCAACAGGGTCTTTCTAGGACCTGGAGCTACCCTCACGAATGACAAGTACCCATTGAGAAAGAGGAATGAGTATGAACCGAATGGACCTATCTTAGAAAATGATGTAACCGTCGGAGCGAGGGCTGTAATTCTACCAGGAATTAAAGTGGGAAAAGGTTCGATAATCGGAGCAGGAAGTGTTGTCACCGAGGATTTACCGTCTTGGAGCATGGCAAAAGGTAATCCGGCCGAAATTTCACCTCTGCCTGAGGATCTTCGGGAGAGAAACAAAGCCTAATCGATATAAGATTTCAAGATAAATAATTCGCTTGGAGTGATTTTAATGAAAGTCGGAATAGTCGGGTGTGGAAAGATAGCCGAGAGACATTTGACAGGTTATAAGAAAATAAACAATACTGAAGTTGTAGTTTCTGACCTGGTTGAAGAGAAAGCAGAGGAAATGGCCGACGAATTCGATATTGAATATGTCAAGGATTTGAACAACCTGTTTCAAAGTGATGAACTCGATGCTATCGATGTTTGTGTTCCGACCACTCAGCATTATGATGTTATTGTTGAAGCACTTGAGAACGATAAACATGTTTTCTGCGAGAAGCCCCTCACAAATAGTCTAGAAGAAGCTGAGGAGATAAAGGAGAAGGCTTCTGTTTCTAATAAGGTCGTCATGTCTGGCTACCTCTACAGGTTTCATCCAGCCTTTCAGAAAGTTAAGGAGGTTTTGGAAGACAGGATTATAGGAAATCCCTACTACGCTATCTTTAGGGTAGGTGGAAGGGGATCTCATAGAGCTTGGAAACATAAGAAAGGGGAGGGTGGCGGAGCCATTAACGAGATGCTTGTTCACATGCTTAATCTTGTCATCTGGTATTTTGATGGGATTGAAAGAGTGGAGAACCTATTCACCGAAACAATTCTTGGGACAAGGGAGATAGACGGAGAAGAGATTGAGGCAGACGCAGAGGATATTACATTGCTTGATCTGAATACCAATCAAGATGTAAATGTGTTTTGTGAAAGTGATTTAATTACTCCCTCTTATATGAATTATGTGGAGATTCACGGGACAAATGGTTCAATCTGGACCTCAATCCTCGATTATTTCCCTACTGTAGTTTACTGCAAAGAGCCCAAGAGCGTTTATAATCAGGGAAATAATTTCTTTGAGTATTCGAGGGTAGATCTCTTTGAGAAGGAACTAAAACACTTCTTGAGAAGCATTGAAGAAGGAAAAAAACCGTCTCTAAATTCCCTTGAGGACTCAATAGAGATTTTGAAGATTATCGAAAAAATTAGAAACGAAAACTGACGGGTTGTGAGATAGTTTGAGCGATGATTATGTTCCGATAGCCGATGTCGATCTCTCACAAGGAGAAATCGACGCCGCCGTGGAGGTCTTGGAGTCCGGTTATCTAAGACAAGGACCGAAGACGGAAAAATTCGAGAAAAACTTCGCTAATAAAGTGGGAGCAGACCACGCTATAGCTGTGAGTTCTGGCACTGCAGCTCTACACTTGGCCTACTTGTCTTTATTGGAAGATGGAGACGAAATTCTAGTCCCTTCGTTTAGCCATATTTCCACAGCTAGCATGGTATCTTTCTCAGGAGGTGTGCCTGTGTTCTGCGATTTAAACCCCAGAACCTTTACTTTAAATTTGGAAAGTGTGGAGGAAAAAGTTACCGAGAACACAAAGGCTATTGCCCCAATTCACCTTTTTGGAAACGCCTGTGATATCGACCGTATTAGGGAATTTGCCCAGGATGAAAACCTAAAAATAATCTGGGACGCAGCGCAAGCGCACGGAACTAAATATAAGGGTCAAGACGTTGGAAGTTTTGGTGATTTGGTGTGCTATTCATTCTACCCCACAAAGAATATGACGACTGGGGAGGGGGGGATGATTACTACAAATGAATCAGATTTGGATGAAAAAATCAGGCTTCTAAGAGAACACGGTCAGACTGACAAGTATTACCACCCTTCCTTAGGACTGAACTATAGAATGACGGATGTTGAGGCCGCAATCGGACTAAAACAATTGGAAAAGCTGGATGAATTTGTTGAAAAGAGACGGAAAAACGCCGAATATCTTACCGAAAAATTAACGGAGATAGAGGGAATACTACCCCCTAAAGTTAAGCCTGAAGTACAACACTCCTATCACCAATATACGGTACTCCTCGATTTAGAGGTCATTGACTGTACTCGAGACGAGTTTGTGGAAAATCTCGATGATGAAAATGTTGGGGCGGCGGTTCACTATCCCAGACCCCTACATAAACAACCGGTTTTTCAAGAAAGATATGGTGATATATCTCTCCCGGTCGTCGAGGATATTTCGAACCGTATTCTTTCATTGCCTGTTCATCCACAACTGGAAAGAGGAGATTTGAAAAAAGTCGTTAGAGGAGTAGAGAAAGTAATTCATAGAAATATAAGCTAGATAGACTTTGTTATGGATTTAGGTGGAAACTTTGGTCAGATGAATAAAGATCAAGGTGCTCGAATTATCTCTTCTAAACCCTTTTCGAGAGGAGTTTGAGGTTCGTAACCCAGCTCCTCTTTGATCCTTCCGATAGAATAATCAAAAGTCTCCTCCGCTTCGTCCCTCCACTCGGGTGGCTCCACGTGCTCGACTTCCACTCCCCTCCCGTAGAGCCCCTCCATCAACTCCACGATGACGTCAGCCAGCTCGTTTACCGACGTCGTCACCCCGGAACCTAGATTATAAACTTCGAAGCCGGAATCGGACCCCTCGAAAGCCTTCTCGTAAGCCTGCGCCACGTCCTCCACGTGAACGAAGTCTCGCGTCTGCTCCCCATCCCCGTAGATGGTCAGGGGTTGATTCTGAAGCGCCTTGAGCACGAAGAGGGGAATAACGGTCAGGTTGGGCTTCACCTGAAAACCCGGACCGTACAGGTTGCTCATCCTCATCACGGTGCAGTTCAGACCGTGATCCTCCGCGTACTCCCTACACAGCTCCTCCCCCTCCCGCTTGGTTTCGGAGTAAAGGTTCAGGGGATCGATCGGATGCTCCTCCGTGATCGGATGCTCCACGATCTCCCCGTAGACCCCCGCCGAGGAGGCGAAGATGATGTCCTCCACTCCGTTCTCCCTCGCAAAATCCAGAACCTCCTCCGTCCCGCCGACGTTTACCTCCCGAGCCAGCTCGGGCTCCTCCTCGCACTTCTTGATCCCGGGGATGGCAGCCAGGTGGATTATCGAGCCGACCTCGCCGAAGTCCAGGCACCTCTCCAGGTCCTTCCCGTCCCTGATGTCCCCGTGGACGAACTCGCAGTCGTCGAAGATCAGTCCGCCGTCCTCGAACAGGTAGCTGGGATCCCTCCAGTCGAGCAGGACGGAGGGCTTGATCAGCCTAGCCAGGTTGCTCCCGACGAAACCGGCGCCGCCGGTGATCAAAGTTCGACTCATTCAAATCACTCTTGATAACTGTTTAAGTCGGAGACTTTTACTTCTTGCGAAAAGATAGACACTCCGACCATCCCCACGAGATCGTCCGCCGCAAATAACCCGGGGGAGTCCACAACCCGAATAAACGGCTTTTCACAGCACGAGTCGATTCACCTCTCCGAGAATGAGCTGAGTCACTTCATCGAGAGCATCGGGGACGGGAAGAAGCCCCCTCAACCCCATCGGGGAACCCGTCGAGAACCAGAAAATTGCAGGTTAGATCAGGTAGGAGACCAAATTCATGGATTTCGGAATTGGTAGTTTTTCATTAATAATCCCTATGGGGAAATCCACCATTTTATTCCAACTATAAAAAATTATTTAAAAGTATTTTTGTATATTTAGAATAAATGAGAAGGGTAGCCCTAAGAATATTAAATCTGCTCAGGGAAGAATCCCTGAGAATCGAGGAACTCGCAAATCGGCTGGAAAAGAGCCGGAGCTGGATTTCGAACGTGGTCGGCGATCTGGCGGAGGAGAACCTCGTCGAAAAGGACGGGAGAGTAAAACTTGCGGACACTTATGAAGCGTCCTTGCTCGCCGAACTCATGAACTCCTACCGGCTCGAGGAAATTCTGGCGGGAAGACGGGAGGATATTCTGGAGGAGTTGTTGGGGGGCGCCAAATCCGCGGGGGAATTGGAATCGGAGGGGGTCCCGAAATCCACGGTGTACAGCGTCCTCCGGGACCTGAGGGCTATGGGCGTGGTGGAGGAGAAAGGGGAAGGGCACGAGATAGCCGATGAAACTCTGAGGGAGTTTCTAAAGGTGCGGAAACGCCCCGTCGGAGGCGAATACACGGCGGACGGAGAACGTATTTTGGTCCTGGAAAACGCCGCCGGGGAGGAGGGCCCTTTGACGGCCTTTTCGGCCTTCGATCGATACGGGGTGGATTACTATCCCGTCAGGGTCTACATGTATCGGGGAGGTGAGGATTTGGGACCGGAGGATGTCCTGATTCACGCGGTTCTCTGCGCCGAGAACAAAAAACAGATGGCGGCGTGCGGCGTATTTTACCTGAAGAACAGGGAAGACCTCGAGACGGATAGGCTTTGGGACCTCTCCGAGAAGTGGGATTGCACGGAAAGGTTGGCCGACCTCCTCGCCTACCTCGGCCGCCGGGAGGGGAAAGGGGACCTATTCCTGCCGTGGGGCGAATTCGAAACCCTGACCGAGGAGTACGGAGTCAGCCTGAGGGGCGAACATCCGAGGGGAAATCTCCTGGCGAGCCTCGAAAGAGTGGGCGGGCGATTGGACGCCGAGGCGGATGCGTATCTCCTGGGAGGGGCGAACCTGATATTTCGCGGCCTGAAGGACGCCACCAAGGACGTGGACGTGCTGCTCGAGAACGGGACCGATTTCGATACCCTGGTCGGGGCGTTGGAGGAGCTGGGTTACGAGGAGAAGCTGGAGGTCGAGCGGGCCTACGAGGAGCTCGAACCCGGGGCCGTCATGGAGAGGAGGGGGTCCCCCCGCTGGGATATTTTCGTCGAGGACGTGGCCGGCTGCCTCCGGCTGACGGGGGGATTGCGCGAACGGAGCGAGGAATTCGAGAGGGCCGGAAAACTCCACATACGCCTGATTTCCCCCACCGACATGTTCCTGTTCAAGGCGGTCACCAATAGGGCGGGCGATTTGGAGGACGCGGCTCTGATCGTGAGAAGTGGAGAGGTCGATTGGGGCTCCCTGCTGGAGGAGATTGAGAGGCAGGAGGAGATCACGGGAAAGCACCTGTCCTTCCCGGTCCTCGACACGCTGGACCTGCTGTCCGAAAGGTACGGGATCGAGGTACCCGTCCACGGCAAACTGGAATCTCACTGCCTCGAGAGGGCGTTGATGGTCACGCTGGAGGAGCCCAAGACCATCAAGGATCTACGTGAGGAGATGGACTTCCCCGAACATCAGATTTATAATAAGCTGAGGAAACTCGAGGAGGAGGATAGGATAGAGGTGGACAGGAGCGGGAAGCTGAACGAGTATCGGGCCCGGAAATTTCAACCGTGATTTCGGGAAGCCTCATCCAAAAGGAGCGAGACGAATAGGGTGGGTGCAGATCACACAGGTTTCTATCTCCGGCTTTTAATTCGATGAAAAAGCTTCCCCTTCTACTTTCCAGTAGCTCAGCAGGAGCACTCGGTATATTTTTACTTCCAGCCCAAACGCCAGAAAACGACTATGGCGAGACAAGATAACAATCGAGACTTTTGGAACTATTCCGCCGGAAAATGGGCTTTTTCTCCTTATAAGATGATTAAATCCAAGTGAATTCCGGGATAATCCGGCATGAAAATAACCTTCTCCGATCACTCTCTGGAGAAGTTGAAACAAAGAAATATTTCAAGGAGTAAAATCAGGAGGATTCTACAAAATCCAGATGAAGTTCAAAAGGGAAAATACGGGAGAAGTATCGCCCACAGATTCGAAAACGACAAATTGATCCGAGTAGTTTATATTGAAAAGGAAGAAAAAAGATACACCGTAATAACTGCCTACAAGGCGGACCCCCGAAGATATGGTGGTGGAAAATGAAAATAACTTACGATCCGAAGGTGAACGCCCTGAATATTAAATTTCAGGAGGGAAATTACGAGGAGAGCCGGGAATTAGCTGAGGGGATTGTTGTCGATTACTCGACCGATGACAAAATAATGAGCATCGAAATACTTGACGCGACGGAGAAGATACCCTCTAAAACCATCGAAAATATAAAAAAGGCCAAATCCGCAGCCTGAAATTTTCCATAGCAAATTTAAATTCAAAATCAATTCACAGTAGCTCAACTATTTTCACGAGGACGTGCCAGAACTGGATGATGTGCTTCCAGGCTGAACCCTTGGGTTTGTCTACCTCCCTGTTTTCCACCGGTACCTCGACTACTTCCGCTCCCAGACGTTCCGCCTCCAGGACGAAGGTGCCACACGGACAGACTCCATGGAGCTCCATCTGCCCCGCAAGCTCTCCCCTAATCGCCCTGTATCCCGTCCCTGTGTCGGACACGTCGACGACAAAGCCAGCCAACCGGCTCAGGAACCTCTCAGAGAGCCTCGGAACTTCGCTTCTCCTGCCCATGACCAGGTCAGCCTCGCCTCCCTCGATGGGCTCCACGAGGTCCGGGATGAAGCCCGGGTCCATCTCCCCGTCCGCGTCGAGGGTGACTACCACGTCGGCGTCCACACTTCGAAACCCCGTCTTCAGGGCTTCCAGGTAACCTCTGTTCTCCTCGTGGGTCAGGATCTCGGCTCCTGCTTCCCTAGCTATTTCGACCGTACCATCCTCGCTTCCGTCGTCCACGACCAAGACCCGATCTACGTACTCTCTAATCTCTCTCACGACGTCGCCGATTCTTTCCCCCTCGTTGTAAGCCGGGATTAGGGCGACGGTTTCCATAGGAATCCTATTAACAAGTCTTTCTCATGAAGGAAAATAGTTATTCAAAATAAGTGGGCGTTTAATAACGCTCGGATTTTTATTTCTCTCGAAACCTTCAGTCCGAGCCCGTCAGAGCATCGACAAAGCATCTCAAACTCTTGTTTTCCCTACCATCCAATCCCGGAATTAAACAATGGATAAAATCCTACCAGAAATGCCTGTTCGATATGCTTTTATAAGTGAGGTACTTTCAATCTAAAAAGGGAAAGATATGACCCCTAATTCTGTAAAGGATGCTTTTGATGAGGATTTTAGAAAAAAGGTACGCGAACTCCTCGATGAAGCGGAGGAAGAGATTATCATAATAACCGGCGAGGGAGGATCCTATCAGTACCAAGATTTGCGCTGGGCGCTTGAAAGAGCCCGCGATAGGGGTGCTTACGTCAAGATATACTGTGTACATCCCCCTCAGACGTATATAAACAAGAGCCTCAGCCTAGGTTCCGAGATTTACATGGGAGATAAGGATCCGGATAACCACTATCTGATCGTTGACGGAAAACATACGGTTACCTCCAAGGTAAGAGCTGGCAGAGATGTAGGAAAGCGAAAGGGAGAAGTGCGGAGAAACGACGATAAATTCGCCGAGAAAAAGATCGAACTTTTCCAAACCCTGGCATCGGAAGGGGAGAAAATAACTGAGATGGACATCGAGAAGGATCCCCTCCGGAAACTCGTTAATAATCCCCTAGATTTCGGCTACGATACCCATTCGGAAAAATTTGAGGAAGAACTTTGAAGAGAGATCGAGTCTTCGTAGACAGCGGAATCTTCATAGCAGCCTTCAACAGAAGGGACAGCAATCACGAGAATGGTAAATCACTCCTAGATATGATAGGAAACGAGTTCAAAATTGCTTATACCTCCGACTTCGTTCTGAACGAGATAGTTTCTCGTTTGATTAAGGATATTCGAAAGGGGAGACTAAAAAAGAAGAAATTTGTGAATCAAATTGAAGAGGCAATTCAGGATTCTGCATTAATGAGACTTGAACACGTCTCAGAACGCTTAGTTGCCACCGCAAAGGCTTGTTTCAAGGAATACCGGGATAAGTACCTATCTCTGACCGACTGGACGATCGCAGTGATGATGGAGGAATTAGGAATCGAAACCCTGATGTCCTTCGACGACGATTTCGATACCATCAAGGAAATTGAAGAATTCTCGAAAATTACGAGAATAGAAAAGTAAAAAGTCAGATGAGGAAATTATTGGATATATGGGTTAAAAAGGATATATCTCTGAAATAGCAAATAGCTTCTTTCACGATAATACCAACTTTTCCATTCGTTATAGGCGAGATCGTAGCAACGGTTACCAAAAATCAATTGTTGGTTTTTGATTGGAAAATATTTCCTATATCACCGTCGTAATAATATGTTTGGGTTGAAGCCAAACATATTTATTGTTTTTCTTTAAGATAGTAAGATGTGACTACTTGAGCTAGCGTCTGAGTAGTTGCCTTTAAGAAAAACTATAGAGGACATAAGGCATATCTCTTGGAGTTCGAATCCCTAAAGGCTCACTTCAAGAAGTTCATGGGAGAGGTTAAATCAGATGAAAGAAGGAAAAACCCTTGAAATAACGACCGGGAGCTTGGAAGAATTTGAAAAAGAAACTCTCGGAGATTTGGAAAGGATAGAGGAAGGAGGGGAAGGCTCCGATCGGCTGTTTTTCGAAGACCCGGAGATGTTCAGAAAAATTCTAACCGAGAAACGTCAGGAGCTTATCCAGGAGGTCATGGAGCGACCCCCGGAAAGCATCAGAGACCTTGCGAAAAGCCTCGAAAGGGGGGTGAGGGAGGTCCACGAGGATGTCCACCTGCTGGAAAAATACAAGATACTGACCCTCGAAGAGGAAGGAAACAGGAAGAAGCCGAGGATTCCCTACGACAAAATTCACATAGAAATTGACTTACCCTTTGATCGTAAAACTAGACAATCCCCAGCGATAAAATAGGCTATTTTGAGCAAATCCCTGAATATGTCGGAAATATACATAATAACAGCTTTTTTGACTTTGAAGGGAGACAAGTCAATTGAGGGGAGAGGACCATGGCGAAAATAACTGGTAAGAAGGAAATTTTTTCGTTAGTCAAAGGTTTACAAGAGCTCTTTCCGGACAAGAAAAAGATATGGAAAGATTACGACGAAGAAGCCGACGTTTTGTACCTAAATTTCAGAAAGCCCACCAATGCAAATGACAGCATCATGGAGGGCGATGTCATCTATCACTACGACGGCGAGGAACTGGTCGGAGTGACCGTTCTAAACGTACGGGAAAATATCGGGGACCTCTAGAGACCGTCGATCAGGCTGATATTTTAAGTTCAGATTTTTGTTCTACTCTCCGATGTTGTCTATTCAGTCAATCCCGAAGACTCGCTACCTAGGAAGAAAAGTGATAACCTAAAGAGAGTTCAAGACGAGGATCAAAGGACCTTTTCGATCATCTTCTCGAGCTGCTTACCAGCCATGGCACCCATCTTCCTCTCGACGACCTTCCCGTCCTCGAAAAGGATGTGGGTCGGCGTCTCCTCGATCTCGTACCTCCCCGAGACCTGTGGGTTTTTGTCGATGTTAAGGTGACCGATCTTGATCTTGCCGTCGTATTTCTCTTCCAGATTCTTCACGACGGGTTCCATTCTTTGACAGGCTGTGCACCAGGAGCCCCAGAAGTCCACCAGCACGGGTCCATCGTGCTCGAGAACCTCCTCCTCGAAGTTCTTGTCGCTCAGCTCCATTTTTATCAATCCTCGATTTCGGGGGCTACCTCTTCGCCCGTCTCCTCACCTTCGATCTCCGGAGTTTCCTTCCTCCCGGTGTCGAGCTTCGGCTCGTAGATTCCCCAGTCCTTCTCGCCGGGCTTGTATACCTCTATCACGTCGGGTCTCTCCTTCTCCCCGCTCCACTGGGTCTCCGGCATTATGGCGTGCTTCATCTTCTCGATTCTCTCCTGAATCTCGTCCTTCGTCAGAAGCTCGAGCATCCTGTCGATCTCCTTCCGCAGGCTGACCTGCCTCTCGAAACCGAACTCGTTCGGTAGCTTCCTCGAGATGGTCTCGAAGGGGTGCTTGTCCGCCTCGACCCTCGGGTTCTCTAGCCTCTGAATCTCCACGTCCAGGTCGTATTTGTCGTTCCCGATTTCACCGACCGTGTCAGCCAGCTCCTTGATCTTGTAGACGCCCGAGACCTGGTTAACGACGTCGTACTGTCCGGGTTCGGGTGGGGAAGAGATGAGCCTGACCATGCACTGCATCGCGTCCTCCAGACCTATGAAACCGCGGGTCTGTTCCCCTTTTCCGTAGACAGTGAGCGGAATGTCGGAGGCGGCTTGTGCTGTGAACCTGTTTATAACCGTGCCCATTTTTTCGTCTATATCCAGCCTTGTCCTCAAGCGCGGGTCTTTGGAGACCTCCTCCGTGTGAACTCCGAAAATGACTCCCTGCATGCAATCGATGGATCTGAGCCACCAGTATTTTGCCGCCTCAAAAATGTTGTAGCTGTCATGCACTTTCGAACAATGATAGAAAGAAGGCGGATTGCGGGGCGTTAATTCGCCCCCCATGCTCCACTCGCGTCCTTCCCACTCCAAAACGGCATCGCTGGGAAACATGCCCTCGAATAGCGGTCTGCCGGTTATGGGCGAGCCATATTCCCCCATGGTGCCCAATTTGACGAGTGAGGCCTCAGGGCAGATATCTCTCATCGCCCAGAGCAAACCGAGCGTTCCTAATACGTTGTTTCTCTGAACCTCTATCGCATGGTCGGCATCAACCATAGAATAGGGCGCAGAGGGAATTTCAGCGTAATGGACGATTGATTCGGGCCGGAATTCCTTCAAAAAGGCCTTCAATTCCTTTCTGTCCGTGTAGTCCATCTCCCTGAAGTCTATGTCGACGCCCAAGACCTCCTTCGCCGCCTCCAGCCTCTCCTCGATCGGGTAGATGGGAACTATGCTGTGGGAATCGTTTTCGCTGGTTATCTTCCTCCGCGTGTAGTCGTCGATCCCGGCCACGTCGAAGCCCAGGTTGGCCAGCTTCAGCGAGAGGGTCCACCCGAGGTAGCCGTCCATGCCCAGGATCAGGACGCGCATGTCCTTCAGCCTGTAGCCGTATTTGCTCTCCTCCCACTCGGGGCACTGCTCGAACGTGATCGTGGGCTGGAAGTGACCCAGTTCGGGCCTCCGCTTGCACTCGATCAGGACCTCCTTGTCCTCCGAGTCTATCCTCGCCTCCTCCTTCGACTGACCGCAGGCCCGGAAGTCCACGTTGCCCTCCAGCTTGGCCGCCGGGCAGTTCCAGCAGGTCTTGTCCGCGTTGTGAAGTTTACCCATGTCGTATCACCTAGTTCAGCAGGGACGTCACGTCCTCCACGGTCGGTTGTCCCGGGAGTTCGATACCGCCGCCCTTTCCGTAGAGGAAGGCCTCCCTGTTGTGCATCCCGGTGAAGGGGCTCTCCTCGAAGGTCTCGTCCGAGAGCTTCCCACGGAGGTTGTAACCCGATTCCGGGACCAGGACGAGGTCGGGAGCTTTCCCGATCTGCCCGCCGTGGTAGATCTCCTCCCTCCCGTATATCTCGGAGACGACCGACTCGCCGTCCTTCTCGAGCCCGCGCAGGTCCTCCCTGAGCCGCTCGATTATCTCCTCCGACTCCGCCTCCTCGACCGAGCCCTTCGGATATTTCGACCTCCTGTTGAGGTAGATCCTGCCGTGCTCTAGCGCGAAGGCCTCCGTCCCCTCCTCGATCCTGTTATATTTCTGCTTCCCCTCGTCGTCGCTCAGCTCGAGGTAACCTTTCTTTTGAAGGAAGGCGTTCACGTTCACGTTGAACTTGACCCGCTCCATGCCGTGGTCCGAGAGCATCAGGAGCCTGTCCCCCTCGCCAAGCCGCCCGTCAAGCTCCCCCAGCACCTCGTCTATCCTCCCGAAGAACTCCATGAATTGATCGCGATATTCGTGATCGGGCTCCTCGTACGCGTCCCAGAGGAAGTGCTCCAGCCGGTCGGTCCCGGTGAAGACCAGCATGAAGTTGTTCCAGTCGTATCGGTCCCAGAGGTAGCGGTAGGCCTCAATCCTGGCCTCGAGCGCATCGTCCAGCTCCTTGAAGAGAAGCCTCTCCGACTTGTGGCCCTTGTCGGCGTCCACGTCGATCCGGTAGTCCATCTCCTTCAGCTTGGCCAGCAGCGATTCCGGGTAGACGGCCCTGTCCATGTTCGGGGAGACGAAGCCGGACACGTGGCACCCGTTCAGCTCCTTGGCGGGGTAGGTCGAAGGGACGTTGAGGATGACGTTCGTGGCCCCGTTCCCCCGCTGCCAGAAGGCCGGCTTCCTGAAGCTGTTGAAGTTCGAGAAGGATAAAGTGTAGGTGCCCTCGATCACGTCGGTGAAGCCGTAGACGCCGTGCTCGCCCGGGTTGCGGCCGGTGATGATGGTCCCCCAGGACGTCGAGGATATGGCCGGGATCGAGGAGTCCATCTTTTTAAAAGAACCCTCGTCCATGAGTCCCGCGAAGTTGGGCATGGCTCCCTCCTCCGAGAGCTCCTCCATTAGCCCCGGCGGGACTCCGTCCAGCCCGACGATTACGTTTCTTCCTCCTGATACCATGACAAATACCAAGCGGTTTTTTCTAACACCACCTATTTAAAGCTTCCGAAATATTTACTAAAAATCTGAGTAACTAAACTCGAAAACTTTTTAAAAAACTTGGAAGATAAAAGGAGTGGAGAGCAATCATGCCCGTAGGAGAAAAACACCTCAACACGCTCATGGAGCTCGGCCTCAAGGAGTACGAGGCCAAGACCCTTGCTCATCTTTTGCAGCTCGGGGAGACCAAGGCCCCGAAGCTAAGCTCGATTAGCGGGGTGCCGAAGGCCAGGATATACGGAATTCTGGAGGGACTGGCCGACCGCGGACTCGTCGAAATAAAGCCCGGCAGGCCCTCGAAGTACCGCCCAAAATCCCCAGACGAAATCATAGAGCGGATGGTCCAGAACAAGGAGAGCGAGATGGAGAAGGAGATAGAGAAAATCCGATCCACTGAGGAAGAATTCAAGTCCGAGTTCCAGAAGATCTATGAATCGGGCGCCGAGAAGTCCAGGGAACCGCTCCTCAGGACCGTTTCCGTGGGGGACCCCTCCGAGAAGGAAACCGAGCTGATGTACGAGGATGCCGAGAAGGAGATTAATATAGTCTCAAAGTCGATGGAGTGGCTACCGAAGGTCGTGGACACCCTGGAGGACGCGATGGACCGTGGCGTCGAGGTAAAGGCGCTCTTCCTCTCCCGCGAACTCCTGGAGGAAGAGAACGTGCCGGCACAGGAGGAGAGCATCGAGACCTTTCGTGAGGAGATGCCCCGCGCCGAGATAAAGTACAGCAAGTCGATACTCCCGCTCAGGGGTTCGATCGTGGACCCGAGCTACGAGTACAAGTCGGGAGAGGCGATATTTCTGGTGGAGGAGAAGGACGTGCCGCTGAAACTGCGTGACGCCGCCATAACCGAGAATCCGAGCTTGGTCGCCGGGATGAAGAGGTATTTCGACCTCATCTGGGCTCACGACTCCGAGGAAATCGGAGATTGAACTCGTTTTTCTCCTTATAAATCTGAACTCTGTAAAACCCACTTAGCATGGAAATACTAAAGTGTCTTTTTAGATATATTGCCAAACGTGATTATTCATGGCCGAGACTGTGAAGAGGGTGGGGAAGATAAGGAAAGATCCCAATATCTGCAACGGTGCTCCTGTAGTTGAGGGAACGAGAACAAGGGTTTTGGACATTGTGATAGCGTTTGAACATGAGGGTTTGAGCCCGGACGAGATTGTAGAACGCTATCCCCAGCTCGATCTAGGCGACGTGCACTCGGCGCTTTCGTATTATTACAAAAATATCGACGAAATCAAGAAAGGTCTTGATAAAAAGGACGATTTATGGGAAGAGAAATAGAGATTTACACCGACGAAAGCGTTTCTCCTGCGATTGCCAGGGGTTTGAGAAGAAGAGGTCTAGAAGCTACAGATGCGAGAGAGGAAAATAATATTGGATTCACTGACGAAGAGTAGCTAGATTACATCAGAGACAAAAATTTTGTACTCTTTACTTACGACGACGATTTCGTCAGGATAGTGAAGGAAGAAGAATCGGAATACCCGGGAATAATCTACTGTGATTAGAGAAAATATTCTATTGGAGAAACGATAAGGGAACTCGCCAAAGTTGTCGAAAAGAGAAGAAAGAAGGATTTAGAAAATAAAATTTGGTACTTGTGAGAAATTCATCGATTAAAGATTTAGATTAATAACTCATCCGGGAAAAGGTGGTTCGATCTGTCAAGGAGAAGAGAGTTGGTACAAAGGCTGAAAGGTAAATCTAATCGAGGAGTCAGAGGAAATCGGGGATTGAACTTTTTCCCCTTATAAATCTGAACCCTGTAAAACCCACTTGGCATGATAATAGGGGAATTTTTTCAATCGAGTTTAAGTCAGGTATTGACCGGAAGGATTTTTTAAACTTATTCTTTTTAATTAATGTAACAGAGGTAACTAAAATGGTTACTTATGATGAAAAAAGTAGAAAAGGTCTATCGAAAAAGGAGAGCTTACTCCTCTCGAGGCTTGCCGGAGAGGGCGAGAGGATAATAGAGATAGAGGATATAGAGAAGACTCTCGATGAAAACTATGACAACGCAAAGAAAATCGCCAGTGATCTCAAAAAGAAAGGATGGCTCGACAGAATTCAACGAGGAAAGTACATGATAGTCCCGCTAGAAGCCGGTGAAAGTGGGAAGTCCACAGAACACGAGTTTTTGATAGCATCCGAGCTCGTTTCTTCCTACTACATAGGTTTCCTCTCCGCTCTCAACTTCCACGGTCTGACGGATCAGACCCCCATGTCGGTCTTCGTGGCTACCACTAAGAGAGCACGCGACAGGACCATACACGATATCCCCTACCATTTTGTGACCCTCAGGGAGGAGAAGTTCTTCGGGACGAAAGAATATTCGGTCGGAAGAAAAACTGTCAAAATTTCCGATCCCGAAAAAACCCTAGTTGACTGCCTCGATCATATCGAATACTCCGGGGGCATTGAGGAAGTTGCCAATGGTCTGAAAGAGGAGACGCTGGACCTCGACAAGCTCGTGAAGTATGTATTAAGGGTGGGAAACGGAGCCGCAATAAAAAGACTCCATTATCTCCTTAATCTGCTGAGACGTGAAATCCCGGAGGATCTGGAGAGACGACTGAAGGAAAACTACTCCCGGTCCTACTCCCTGCTCGATTCCACGGGACCGGCTGAAGGGAAGTATAAATCCGAGTGGATGCTAAGAATAAACATCTCCGAAGGGGATATACTGGGGGATAGGTATTCATGACTCCGAGGAAATCGGGGATTGAACCTCATTCCCTCCCCTCGAGGTTTATTCTTGGCAATGGGTTTGAGAAGGATCATCAAGGATAAGAAACCGACTTTATAAAGGAACCTTTAGCTCGTGCGGTTGAGATAATTTAATATTTTCGATAATATTTGAATAACTTATTTAACTTCTTTGCCGAGAAGTCCCCTTCCTAATCCCTGATTAGGCGGGTGATGAATCGGCATTACCTTTACTCACCTCTCCCGGTAAGCGCCTAAAGTAATAGGAAGGGTGAAACGAAGTGAGGTGAGGTTTGAGAGGTGGGTTCAGGATGATGGGAGAAAAGACTATCGTCTGCGGGATTTTGGATCTTACCGTGAGGAAGGAGGGTCTGCTCGTCAAGGAGTATTCCAACGCCCAGGGGTATATCCGGGGGGAGACGGAAGACTTGTATTCCGCTACAAAACAGGCGATGGACAAATACGTGGAGAAGGTTCGGAACGAGGAATATCCCTTATTTTTGAGAAACGATACCTTCAGGGTAGAGAAGGCGGAAAACACTAAAGAGTACGATTATTGGGCTAGGATCCCCGTCTCCGATGTTCGGGGCGGCATTTGGGTTCCCATCAAGCCCCATCAGGAAATTAGCGGGGACATGGACGTCCACGATTCCAAGATCGTCCGGAAGGAATACGGTTTCGAGCTCCACCTGTCCGTCTCCTTCGAGGTATCGTCTCAAACTCCCGAGAGTATCCTCTCCGTGGATCTGGGCGAAAGGGTGATGGCGACGACCGTGTCGTCCGCCGACAACGGGACCCCGGAATTCCACGGGAGAAAAGTTCGGGAGATTAGAAGGCACCACGCCTGGCTCCGAAAGAGGCTGCAGGAGAAGGGTCCGGCTAAGAAGGTTGAAGAGATGTCGGACAAGGAGAAGCGGAAAGTCGGGGATATTCTACACAAAATTTCGAGGAAGATAGTTGACAGAGCCGATGAAAACAGTTCCCTAATCGTCATCGGCGATTTGAAGGGAATTGGAAACGGGGATACGGGGAAAGGAGGGCGCATGAACCGAATAGCGAACTCCATGCCCTACTGGAAGCTGACGAGGATGATGGAATATAAGGCGAAAGAAGAAGGATTGCAGGTCGTGAAAATAGACGAGAAAGATACTTCCAGGACCTGTCACAAGTGTGGAAGCGAAAACACTTCGAGACCGACCCAGGGAAAGTTCACCTGTAACACCTGCGGTCTGAAGGACTACAACGCCGACCTGAACGGAGCCAAAAACATTTTGCAGAGGTTTCTCGCCTACACGGTGGGAAACGGGGCTTCCGTGAACAAGCCCATAACCAAGGTGTATAGCGAAAAACACAAAATGGGGAACCTAGAAAAAGTCCTTGGAAGCTCCCTCCTAACGAGTGGAACAAGTTAGGCGGGTGCAGTTCACTAACGATTATTTACCAAATTTTGAAGGGAGACACATGAAGAAAAATGAGGAAACCTTGAAGGAAAGGATAATTGTAGATCCTAAGGTTTTGGCAGGAAAACCGGTGGTCAAGGGAACCAGAATTCCCGTTTATGTGATACTAGAAGCGATTGAGGCAGGTCAGACGATAAAAGATATCACAGAAACCTACCCCGATTTAAACGAAAAGGACGTTAAGGCCGCAATTAGATACGCTACCGAAATTGTCGAAAGAGAGGAAGTGAGGAAAAAGGAATCGGTGGCTCAGTAGAAGCTACTGGTCGATGAAAATATTCCTCCCTCCGTTACTAAGTTCTTGAGCAGGAGAGGACATGATGTCCTGGCGATAAGGAATATTGCAATGGGAGCCGATGACGAAAGCGTGGTAAGGATTTCAATCGAGGAGGACAGATTTCTACTGACTCAGGATTTGGATATGGGACACATCTATTATTTTTCTAAGAGAGAAAAATTGGGGATTATAGTAATAAGACCTAGAATACAGACCGCTGGGAACATAAAAAGTATTTTAAAGGATTTCTTGCCCGATATTGAGAAAAGGAGAGAAAAAGTGCTATATATAGTGGAAGAAACAGGATATAGAATACGGAGATAGAATTATACGACTACTGGTTCTTCCTATAATTTTGAATAAGGCTCGAGTAAGTGCTTTCACCACTTCCTTCCCGGAAAATTTCCGAGTCAAGGTATCTCCACGGATTCGAGGTCCTCTTCGGGAACGCCACTATCCTCGTAGTAGAGTTCCAGCGCTTCTTGGAGATTCTTGAGGGCTTCTTCCGGATTATCTCCCTGGCTGGTAACGGATGTTTCGGTATCCTTTGCTATCCAGATCTCTTCCCCTTTCCAAACTAGATAAGGGTTCCTTTCTTCCGGCAACTTCGGTTTCGTCGTCATTCCATATTCTCTTTTGTTCCTCTTTTTTGTTAACTGACGACGATGTGGGGTATTGTCGGTTGTGGGAAAAACATCCAAATTTCTAAACTGCCGGACCATTTCAAAGAGCCGGTGTTTGTAAATGCCGTTAGGAGAATAGACTACATAGGTTATGTATTTAAGAGATAGATTCTACCTATGCATAGGTTAGATTTTTAAATGATTGAATTTACCTATGTAATATGTTGTTAGAGAAGCCTAAAAGAGAAAGAGGCTTTAAAAAAGGACGTATCATTCGCGTGCTCCTAGATTATGACGGGGAGGATATTACCAAATACAAAGTTGCAAAGTTAGCGAACGTTTCGGAACCCTGGTGCAGAGAGTACACGGAGCGATTGGAATCCAGAGATATTCTCCGAGACACTGAGGTTCTCGACCCAAGGAAACTCTACGAAGAATGGAGAAAGATCCGTATAGAACCAAACTCTTTGTCCGTGTCTCTTCAAAAGCCCCTCCAGGTTATTCAAAAGGCGAATCTGGACTACGCCTTGACCACGTATCAAGGGGAAAATGTGGTCCAAGGAATGCTATTTCCTTCGGTGACTGATTTCTATGTGCGGGAAAAGGAGATTGAAAATTGGCTCGATCTCGTCAAAGAAAAAGGTCTCCTTGGTGGAAAAAACACCAGATTAAGGGCGACTGATGAACATGTCTTCTTTCACAGGCAGAAATTCGAAGGGATAAATATCGTTTCAACCCCCCAACTGGTTGTTGACCTGTTGGATGAGGGTGGACCATGTGAAGAAGCGGGGGAAAGCCTAATAGAAAAGTTACATGACAGCCTTCATACATCTCTTTAAATGAGTTTTTTCTTTTTACCCGACTCCCCTCCAATTGGCTTTCGAAAGAGCCAGAGGGTTTTCCGAGTGCGACAGCTGTG